>JAGLLT010000032.1 GCA_023140385.1 Candidatus Omnitrophota bacterium | reverse complement strand
GCTGGCGCGTTCCGAAAAATTCGCCGGGGCCCCTCATCTTTAAATCCTCCTCGGCAATTTTAAAACCATCACTATGGGCGGACATAATGGACAATCTCCGCTTAGCCTCATCTTTACCGCTTGATGAAATTAATATACAGTACGACTCAAACTTACCCCGGCCGATTCTGCCTCTAAGCTGATGAAGCTGGCTTAGGCCAAAACGTTCCGCGTGCTCTATAAGCATTACGGCGGCGTTGGCCACATCAATACCCACTTCAATAACAATTGTGGAAACCAAAATATCTATTTGTCCGCTTTTAAATTTTTGCATTATCTCTTTTTTCTCCGCCGCCTTCATCTTACCGTAGAGAAGGCCGACGTTTAAATCGGGATAAACTCTTTCTTTGAGCTTTTTATGCATAATCTTGGCCGCTCTTAAATCCAGCGCTTCGGACTCTTCAACTAAGGGATAAACAATGTACGCCTGCCGGCCATTCGCTATTTGCTTTCTGATAAACTCATAGGCGCCATCCCTTTTTTTGCCGCTTACCCACCAGGTAGTTACCGCCTTTCTGCCCGGCGGAAGCTTATCGATGACAGATAGGTCTAAATCGCCATAGATGGTGTAAGCTAAAGACCTGGGGATGGGAGTAGCCGTCATAATTAAAACATCCGGGCAAAGCCCTTTTTTTACCAGTGTCTCTCTCTGGGCCACCCCAAACTTATGCTGTTCGTCAATAACCGCCAAACCTAATTTGTTAAAGTTAACTGTTTTCTGAATGAGAGAATGAGTCCCGATAATTATTCCGGCTTTTTGCCGGCCAATTTTCTTCTTCGCTTTATCCTTATCCCTTGCCTTCATCCCCCCGGCAAGCAAAACCACCTTAACTCTTAGGCCTTTCAGCATACGCTTGACGCTGATGTAATGCTGTTGAGCCAGTATTTCCGTGGGCGCCATAAAAACCCCCTGATAACCGTTTTCGACCGCCTTTAAAAGGGCGTGGAGGGCTACCACTGTTTTACCCGAACCCACGTCACCCTGAAGTAGGCGGCGCATCGGCCTTGAGCTCTTCATGTCATTCTCTACTTCATCCATTACCCTTTCCTGCGAGGCTGTTAATTTAAAGGGCAGAGATTCCCTAAACCGAACAGCCAGCTTTTCCTCCGCCTTAAAACTAATTCCTTTCTTGTCCTTAGCCGCTTTTTTGCGCAGGGTCATCACCAGTTGAAAGTTAAAAAATTCCTCAAAGATCAGGCGGCGGCGCGCTTCACTTAGAAGCGCGCGGTTTTCGGGAAAGTGAATGTTTTTTAGCGAGGCTGTAATGTGAAGCAGCTTATGTTTTCTTCTTAAGGCGGGCGGTAAAAATTCATCAGCCGAAGAAGCGAACTCCTCTACCGCCGCGAAAATAATTCCTCTTAACGTCCGCTGGCCGATTCCCCTGGTTAGAGGATAGATCGGCACCATTCTGTCCGTATGAATAGTAACGCCTTTATCATCACCGGGTATTAATTCGCACTCCGGATTGATAATTTCAAGGCGTTTTCTTTTTTCAACCTTGCCGTACAGAAAAAGCTTATCTCCTACCTTAAAATAATTTTTCATATACGGCTGATTAAACCAGACAGTAAAAAGCTTGCCGGTTTTATCTCCCACAGCCATCTCAAAAATACCCCTGCCGCTTCTGGCCTTTCTTACACCCATAGCCAAAACCTCAGCCTTTAAAGACTGATATTGGCCGGGCGTGAGGTTTGATATGGCCTTAAGCCGGCCGCGGTCTTCATATCTAAAAGGAAAATGGTATAACAGGCCTTTAACTGTTTGTATGCCTAAGGAGTTAAGAATTTTGATTTTTTTGGGGCCCACGCCTTTTATGTATCGCGCGGACTTACACAGGGAATGATTGTCTTTCATAGTAATTACAGGGGAAAAACTTACCGCTATAGATTTTTAAACTTCTCTATGGAAATCGGCTCATCAAACGCCAGTTCCATTCTCCACGTCTCTCCTTCTTCCTGCCTTGCCCAAAGAATCTTACCGGTAACCGTCATTTTTTCATCAATGCCTAAAATACGCATTTTTACTTCAACCGCCGTATCGGTTGACAGGAGCACATCACTGAATATCTGCATACCCTTAGTAGTTAAATTGGCGGATATACCAATATTGGTCTGCCGACTGCCCTTCTTTCTAACTTCAATTTGAAACAGGTGGCAATACCTTTCACCGCCTCGATCATCCCCCTCGTTTTCCTGAAGATAATACCTATTGATGTTAGCCTGGGATTCATTAAATTCAATGCCAGCTCTCCAGATGCCGCTCTTGTTTCTTTGCGACCACCTTACGACTGCTTTTAAGATTATTTCATTTTCACACCCGGGCAGCATCAGCCTTACGCGTATGGGGGTATCGGGTTCAAGCTCCTCCTCGGTGAAAACTTCCATTCCTTCCGGCGCCAGTTTGGAAATTCCCAGTCCGGTCACGCTTATGTCCTGCGTAATAAGGCTAATCACCCGGTGACTGTTCAAATTTTCAATTTCTACCTGAAACTTTAAACTTAACCTTTTACTGCACCTTTTCTCAAAAATAGTATAATCGTCATTCACAGTATAATTATCATTATTCATAGTATTAATTCTCTTCCTTTGTTATCATTATAACACTATTAAATGAAGGCGCAAGAGAATAAATGCTGATGAAATATATATTGAAATGCGGCGTGGTTAATGATATAATATAAAAACTAAAATACAAAAAAGGAGAAATAAATGAAAGCCGTATCGCAGTTGAATAAAAAGAGAAAGATTTCCATAAAATGCCTTTGCCTGATAATGCTGGCCGGACTTCTTGCCATGTCCCTCATGTCCTGTTCAAAAAGCAAGGAAGAACAGGCTCGTCAATTTTATGACTCAGGGGTAACTCACGCGGCGGAAGATAAAATTCCCGAAGCCGTTATCAGTTTCAAAAACGCTGTTCAGTTAAATCCTGAATTCGCTGAAGCCCGCTATAAGCTGGCTGTTTGCTATATAAGGCAGGGCAAAGTGCCGCCGGCCGTAAAAGAGCTGGAGACGGCGCATGCCTTAAGCCCTGATAACACTACCATAAAGCTGGAATTAGCCAAGGCCAATCTTTTGATGAATGAAGTTGATAAGGCTATAAAGTTATCTCAGGAAATTACCGAAACAAATCCCTTAGACGCCAAGGCATACCTTGTTCTTGCCCGCTGTTATCTGGCAAAGAAATCATTTGACAAAGCCCTTGATAACGCCGATCACGCTTCAAAGCTTGACTCACAGCTGGCGGACTCCTTTCTGGTTAAGGCCGCAATTCTGCTAAATACGAACAAGGCCGAAGAAGCGATAACAGTTTTAAAAAACGGAATTAAAACCAGTTCGAAAAACACCAGCCTCCATCTTCAGTTGGGGCAGATATACACCAGCCGCGGTAAATATGAACTTGCCTTAGAAGAGTATAAAGCAGCCTTAAAGATTAAACCCAAATCTGTCCCGGCAAGGCTGGCTATTGCCAACGCCTACCTCACCCTAAACAAGCTGGATGAGTCTCTTAAGGTATGTAAAGAGCTCACTAAAGATAAGGTTGACAACCTGGCAATCCATTTTATAATGGGCTCCGCGTATTTAAGGAAACAGCAGTATAAAAAAGCTTGTGAGGAATTCTATCTGATTAATGAAAAAAACTCAAAGCTGGAAGAGGTACATTTTAATCTCGCCTTCTGCCTCAATCAACAAGGCAAAACCGAACAGGCAATGAACCATTTAAAGGAGGCTTTAAAAATAAACCCCAAGAGCGCAAACACTCTTTATGAATTGGGACTTAGTCATCTAAAGAAAAAGGAGTACGACCTCACTTATGTTAAAGCTGAAAAATTAAAAGAACTTTATCCCGATAATCCCGCCGGTTATGAATTGGCGGGACGCGCCTGCCTGGCCCAGAACAACGTTTCGGACGCCCTAAGCAATATGAAAAAAGTGGTTAAATTAAGGCCTGAAGTGGCTCAGGGCCATATTGCTCTGGCCGGCATCTATATGTCGCAAGGGAGTGTTGAAGAAGCCGAAAAGCAGGCCAAGATCGCGCTTAAACTTGTACCCGACAAGCCGGAAGTAAATAATCTCTACGGGGCTATTATGGCCGCTAAAGAAGATTACGCTAAAGCCGCTATTTATTTCAATAAGGCTATAAAGCTAAGGAAGGACTTTCTGCTCCCCTACTTCTCCCTGGCACGAATTTATACTCTTCAGGAAGAGTATAAAAAAGCGGAGGAAGAGCTCAAGAAGGTTCTTAGGATAGAGCCTGATAACATTGACAGCCGCCTCGGACTGGCAACGCTTTATGCTATGCGGGGCGAGACGGACAAAACCACCAAAGAACTCAGGCTTATTCTCGAGAAAAACCCTGACTTAAGCCCTATCCAGCTTAATCTCGGCAAACTCTATACGCAAGCCGGCAAGTTTAAAGAGTCGGAAAAACTGGCAAAAAAGATAATAACAAAAAATCCGGAGAGCCCGCTGGGTTATTATATGCTGGGCAACACCTATCTCGCGCAGGAGATGTACGAACGAGCTCAAGAACAGTTTGAAAAAATAATAGAACTTCTGCCGGAAGATGTCACCGCACATTACAACCTGGCAAGCGTTCTTGCTAAGAGAGGTAACTTCATTAAGGCAAAAGCCGAGTATAAAAAAACACTGGAGATAAATAAAGATTTTAATCCGGCCTCACTGGCCTTAGCCAATATTTACATCCGCGAAAAGAAGTTCAAAAGCGCCAAAAGTATCTACACTGAATTACTGGCTAAATACCCCGATAACATCTATGTCATACTTCAGTTAAGCGGTATTTATTTAACCGAAGGCAGTAATGATAAAGCCATTAAGGGTTTTAAGAAGGCCATAGCAATAACCCCCGACTTTATACCTCCCCGTATGAGCCTGGCCTTAGCCTATGATAAAATTATGAAGAAAGAAGATGCTATTAAAGAGTACGAAGAAATAATAAAGATGGCGCCTGACTTCCCGCTGGCCTACAACAATCTTGCCTGGCTTTATCAGAAGAAAGGCAATTTGGATGAGGCGTTAGCGCTCGCTATAAAAGCTGACAAGCTCGCCCCCAAGCAGGCCGCTATTATGGACACTCTCGGCTGGATTTATTTTAAAAAGGGAAACATCAAAGAAGCGGCCTCTAATATTGCCGCCGCGGTAAAATTGGCGCCTGAGGATGCCACACTGAATTATCATATGGCTGCCGTCTACAGCAAACAGAATAAAAAGAGCCAAGCGCTTACCTACATCACAAAAGCACTTGAAATAAATCCCAACTTGGAAGACGCGAAAAAACTGCTTGAGGAAATAAAAAATAGATAACAATAATAGCGTTTAGCGTATAAGACAACAGCGTATATAAATATAAAAAGGAGTAAGTGTAATAAACTTACTCCTTTTTTTTGCTTATTTGATATAAATCTACTACTAACTGCAGATTACCTCATCTTTCTTCTTATACCTGCCGCGCCAAATAATCCGGTTGCCAAACTTCCTAAAAGCATCATGGTTGCCGGTTCCGGGATAGGATCGCAGGGATTTCCACCATTATTACTCTGCCACAGGTAATCATAACTACTAGACGTCCAATCTTCGACATACCATCCATTAGAATATCTAGCATACCATCTTCCTTTCATCTGACAATCTAAAGCTTCCATAACTAAAAATTCTACACCATCTGTCATATTTCCCGTAAAATGAATATCCCATGCCATGGAAGAAGTAGTAGGCCCGGAAGCATACGAATAGCTGCCAGGCGTAGGGATTGGCCCTACTCCACTCCAGCCAGAATTGTCAAAATTAGTCTGGGCTATTGCTTCAAAAACATTTGGCCCATTGGGATTAGTGGAAGTATTATAAGGACACCCCCAAATACCCACCCAATTATAATTGCCGACTGAGTTTTCATAAAATCGCTGTGTCCAACTGTTTCCTTCAACGGGATCACCAACTGCAACAGGAATAGCCGAAGCCTGAACTGAAAAACCGGCAATTAATACAAAGGCAGCAATAATTATTAATAATTTCTTCATTTCTTTTTTCGCCTCCTTCTTTTTTAGCTTTAAAGCTTAAGGTTCAAAGCTTTGTGTATCTCTTCCTCCTTTCTATTTATTAGTTCATAGTAAACTATCTTCTCAAGCCAACCATACCAAATAAACCGGCGGCTAAACTGCCAAGAAGCATCATAGCGCCGGGCTCGGAAACAATACTTGTTAAAATCAGATATGTTCCCATGTCAGATGGATCACCAAACTATAGTTATTCCCATAGACTGTCTTGAAATGTCATAGCTGAGGTAGGATTAAGTAACCATTGTCCCACCTCGCAGGTGGGACAATGGTTACTTCTTATTCAAGACATAGTTTTTTTATCGACTTTAATTCTCTCTGATATGATATTTGATCGGCTACAAATTCTTTATATGACATAGGGTCTATATCTAAAAGCTCATCAAATTCGCAAATTTTGTCTTCTTCCCTTTCAATGTTAGATAGATATTCATCATAAGATGAGGTATGCCATTGTTCAGGAATATCAACTAAATACGCGGTTACTGGATTTAAATGCACATATCTTGTCAAGTGAATCAATTGCTCATCAGATTCAACTAACACCCTCTTTGACCTACCTTCCCATAAAGGACCTTTTCTGTTATATTTTATATTAAAATAGCGAGTATAACTATTAAATATATTACTTGTAAAATTTGAAATTCCATCATCTTGCAATTGTTTTAATATTAAATGAACGTGGGTGGGCATAATACAATAGGCAACTATCTTCACGAGTCTCCCCTGATCGGATTCAGGAAGTAACTCTTTAATTCTCTTGCTATAATCTGAATTCACTTTAATAAATTTAGAAAATTTTGTAGACGGATTCTCAATCTGGTAATATCTTATAGTATTTAACATGCGAGAAAACTCGACGATATTATTGAATATTTCATAACCCGCAATACTTTTGTTAAAAACGTGGTAAACGCTCCCTTCTATAGGGTAATTTTTAGACATTTTATAACAGTCTCCTTTTTTTCCTATCGTCCCACCTACGAGGTGGGACAGTGGTGCTTAAAAAAAAGACAAAAAATAATTATCTTTTTAAGAATGACCCTTGTCCCACCTCGTAGGTGGGACAAGGGTTGGGGGTGCTTATCTTTTGAATTTTCTTCTCAAACTAGCCATGCTGAATAATCCGGTGGCTAAACTACCGAGAAGTAGCATGGTTGCCGGTTCGGGGATTTCTTCGCAATATTCGGAATACGCGCATCCTTCACAGTCTGCCCAAGCGTAAAATATAGCTTCATCCCCTTCATTAAACCATAGCGAAACTGTTAACGTACCGCTATCGTCCCAATATCCGCTCTCTCCATCCTCAACGTAATTCTCAAGCCATCTCTCATCCTGATCGCCATTGTAGCTGGATAACTCTGCTCCTACCGACACCCAACTCTCCGCCCAATCATCCGGGCACGGGGCGCTTAAATTTTGTGAAATAAAGTAATCGACTGAAAAACACAGGAATCCATCCTCCAATGCTACTAACTCCCCATAGTACTCCGCGCCAGCCTCACCATACGCAAAATCTGTATTAATGCCATCCGGTGCCAAACTCACTGTCGCGCCTAATTGGGTATCGCTTGTCCAGGCACTACTTTCCGCGCCAGATACTGATGCCTGAGCACTGGTATCTGTCCACGCGTCCAACCAATCGCCATCACCGTCATCAACATCTCCTAGCTCGGTTGCCGCATAAACATAAGCATCTGAATAACTGCCTTGCTCTAACCACATAATTGATATTCCCGAGAACTCCATAGTGCCCCAGTCTATATATGCCTCCCCAAAAGAAGTAGATACGGCATGAGCGCTACTCGCGCTAAAAATCAATCCCAGGCATAGAAAACCCAGGCCTACCAATAATATTTTCTTCATTGCTCATGTTCTCCTAATTGTACTTACCCCGCGCCAATTCTAAAACAAATCCCACCTACGAGGTGGGACAGTGGTTATATAGAAATAAACTACTATATTAAAAGGTAGTATATCATATGCCGTAATAACTACTTTTTTGCAAACCTTCTTTTCATTCCTGCCGTGCCGAATAGTCCGGTTGCTAGGCTTCCTAAGAGGATTAGGGTGGCTGGTTCGGGGATTTCTTCACCGTCGTCATTTAAGATAAAGGCTAAGTTAACGCGTTCACCCTCGTAGGGGTGGCCGTATTCATAATAAATATCATCCCAGTAGACAAAATTGCTTGAAGTTACCGCGGCGTCATTCCAGTTGTGCTCAAGAGCTGTTGTCTTCCAGCCCCAAGTATGGCTCGCGGCATCATCCATACCGGCCCAGATTGCCAGCCAATACGTAGTGCCTTCTACCTGCTGAAATGGATTATCAAGAGTAATGCTATACTTAAAGGCGCTCTGCCCTGCCAACTCCTGCTCACCGAAGTAAGTTTCATTGACATCATCTATTGACGCGCTCCAGACCACCTGATGAGCATCCGGATGGCTCCAGGGCATTACTTCTCTTTCAGAGTCAGCCGAAACATCTGAATATATAGCAAACCAAAAGCTTGATATCTGATTTGTCGGCGCCGATGAACCGTTATAACCGCTATAGGCGCCCCACCAGGTAATATTGGTGATAGTTGCCGCGTCATCGCAAATCCAATCATCAGCCGCCACCTGGCTTCTCTCATCACCTGTCAAATAGTATGATGAAACATCAACGCCATTTTGTAAATCAACAGGCTGATACCACTTTGAGGCTGACGCGGTATTTATGGCAAATACCGCCGCGATGAACCCCGCGAGCATCAATCCAAAAATGAGTTGTTTAATTCTTGTTTTCATAATATATATACTCTTATCTCTTAAAAAGCCTTTTCTTTATACCTGCCATACCAAAAAGGCCGGTAGCCAAACTGCCCAGCATTATCATAGTTGCCGGCTCCGGTATTGGGGGAGGCGGCGGAGGATCTTCTTTATAAGTATCAATGATAAGCTTAGGCCTGTAATCAGCAAATCCCTCGGTATAGTCATAAAACTTTACCCATACCTCATCATTAGTTGGCATATCAGCGCCTAACATAACACCGTAATTGCCCGCGCTATTATCCCACCAGCTGGTTGTCAAAACAGTCACATCCCACATATAATAACTCGGGGCACCGGTAATTAAGGTGTTAGCAACTATAGGCGATGTTATTATCCCAGGCTGAGTGCTCCAGTTCAGACCGCTCTCACTCCATGCTGAAGTAACCTGATAAGCGGTAACATAATTATTTGACGAAGTGCCATCCAAATCGTTGTAGCCAAAAGCATAAAGCCGAATATAGGCATTGGTAATCGTATCGGCCACTATGCTGGCTATGTCCGTACTGCTCCAGCCAACATAAGTGCGGAAATAGTCGTAATAATCTCTCTCGATGCGGTAATAGTCATCTCCTACTTCAAGGTCATTGCTATCGTAGTTTGCCAGAGGATTCTCTTGTGATACAAAGGTATCATTTACAGAATCAAACTCGTAATGATGCGTGGCCGCGGATACAGTCCCCGTATATCCCGCAAACAGCAGGACAGCAACTATTAAACTTAAAATTTTTCTCATCGGTGTCTTCTCCTTTTTTTTACGCTTTTATGTTAACTTAAAACTCGAATTTTATTCTATTTCTTCTTCCTAAATCCTGCTGTACCAAATAATCCGGCAGCTAAACTGCCTAAAAGAATCATAGTAGCGGGTTCGGGAATACATTCAGTGGCAATATGCAGATCATCTATCCAAACGTATTCACAGCTACCTAAATCCAAAGAGAAGGGTAAAATAATATCTTCCCATGGAGGGTTAGGCAAAACCTCAAACCACATATTAAGCAGCCACCTATCTCCTCCCGCAGGCGTCCAACAATGACCCCAGTAGCTTTTGTTTTCTTCATAGCCGGAAGGGACTGATATCCTTGGAGGCCCCCAACCGGCTGTAGGAAAATCAAGGTTTGAATTAATAATCGTTGCTTCAAGGTAGATATGTTTAACGGGCTGGGGTTCCAGGAAATTATCTAAATGAAAAATTGCCCCACCGGTACTGCCATATCCTTCAACACCAATAGCTCCAAGGTAGGGATTCCATACAACATCACCTATTAAACCTACAAAATCAGAACACTTGAGACAGGGATCCGCGTATCCTTCGTAATGAGCTCCAGGCGTTCCATTTGGACTTGGGCCGCCTTGAGGGGCTATGCTAAAATCCCAATATATGTTACGTTGATATGGAAATTGAGTCTGCCAGCCGGGAGCATAAACCTCCGGTGGATTAATGAAGGGTAAGGCGTAAACAACATTAGCCGTAAAAATCAGAGTTAAAAGAAGGAAGCCAATACATAAACATTTATTTCTCATAAGATAACGCCTCCTTATTTTAATTGGCTTTGTTAAAACAATCCTCTCTTTTTAATACCTGCCGCGCCGAATAAACCTGCAGCTAAACTGCCCAGCATAATCATAGTGGCCGGTTCGGGTACTTCAGGGGCTCCATCCATTTCACCGTCAAACCAATCTCCAATCGGCTTGCCGCCCGCGTTACTTCCCCATTCCGGATCAAACTGAGAAACCGGGGCGGCGAGATAAGGCCTTTCTCCGTCATCAATCAGGGTAGAAGGCTCTTCGTTTTCCAATATGGCCATGCCACCCGCTTTAAGGAAAACGCTAAAATTGGACTCACCCGATATAATTCCCGCTTCAGCCGCTCCCCAAAAGGCGAAAAGAACTCCGCTTACTACTAATAAAGTAATAAGGTATCTTTTCATAGGTATAATATTACCTCTTTCCCGTTACCTGCTGTACTTTTTTCTAATACCTGCCGCGCCAAAAAGTCCGGTAGCCAAACTGCCGAGAAGTATCATAGTCATTGGTTCCGGTATGGGAACACATTCTGTGGCGATATGAAGCGTATCAATTACGGCATAGGTGCCCGGTTCGACAAAAAATGTAAAGACAACTTCCTCCCAGTACGGATTAGGAGCAATCTCGTACCAGACGTTGTACCTTTTAAAGTTGTCAGCTAACATCTTAATAATAACCTCTTGCGAGTCTATTACACTGTAACCGGCATCAAGAACCATAGATTCCTGGATCGAGCTAATAGGTTGAATCAGGTCATGCTCATAAAACTCAATCTCTTTCCAGAGATGCTTTATCTCATAATCTCTTTCGTGGTTATTAATGTGAAAAACAATCTGCCCTGTTTTTAAGGTGTCGCCTTCTCGATTATCAATACCCAAAAATCCCGTCCTGTTAATACCGGGTAGAGTATCATACCACATAACATCGCCTGACATATCAAAAGTATCACAGTAAATTAAACAAGGATCATCGTAACCGCTATATACGGGCGTTATGGGTTGAGTCGCAAAATCCCAGTACATATTCCTTTGATACGGATATGAAGTTCCCCATACTGGCGCGTTTGTCTCCGGCGGGTTCACAAAAGGCGTAGCCTGCGCCGCCGTTGACAGCGTCATAACAGCCATCAATACACCTAAAACCAACATTAGCTTTTTCATCATTATTACCCCCATTTTTTGTTTGCTTGTAATTAAATTATATGATAAGTATTAAATAATATATCCTGCCGGTAAAGACAGTCTTATATATTCATATTACACCCGCAAAGAATTTTGTCAAGTAAAACATTTTGTTTTTATAGAGGAATTTTCTGCCTTCTATTTTAAGGCTCAATAGCCAGTTCTTTCCCGCTCTGATTAAAGTCACCGTTAATTAGCGCTTCCCGATTAAATTCTACGGGCACTTGAACGTCATTGCGGCAGTACTTACACTTAGCCAGCGTCTTATCATTTAGAAAAATTACAATCCTGGTCTTAAGCTTCCATTTCTCGCCATCATCAATAAGAATAGGCTTGCCGCACGCCGGGCACCTTAACATTTGCCGGCTTTTACCCGTGTCCGGCAAAACACGATTGTCCGCGTATTCTAAATTTTTCATCAATATGCCTCCTTGTGAAATAGTACTGAAAAAATTGTCTTAACTAAAATTTTAATATCCAGCAAGAGAGTCTGATTTTGCATATATTCTATGTCAAGCTTTGTCTTGTCCTTAGATAGAGTGGAGCCGCCGCCCCGCACACCCTGTGCCTGCGCCAATCCGGTTAGGCCCGGCCTCAGACAAAGCCGTCTCTTGTCCCAGTGGGAGTAGCTCTTAAGAAACTCGTAGGCATCCGGCCTCGGCCCCACCAAAGACATATGCCCTAAAAAAACATTTATAAGCTGTGGGAGCTCATCTATTGAACTCTTTCTTAAGAACTGGCCGGTTTTTGTAATACGTATATCATTTTTGGCCGTCATGGACGGGCCTTTATCCGCGTCTATTTCCATAGTCCTGAATTTGAACATCATAAACGGCTCCGCGAACTGCCCCATCCTTTTTTGAATAAAGAAAACAGCGTCCCCGGATTCTTTTTTTATAGCTATGGCTACAGCCAGAAATAATGGTGATAAAATTACTAATCCGAGTAGCGAGCCGATAACATCAATTGCTCTCTTCCCTACCGCCTCCCAACCCCTCATAGGAATTCTTCTGAGGCCGATGATGGGAACCGTTCCTATCTCATCAAAGTCCAGAAAACCCGGCCCGAGTTCATATAAGCTGGGGACAACCTTGACATCCACACTTAACGCCCCAAAGACCTCAAAAATCTCGTTCAACTTTTCTTTAGGCGGGAGTTGGCCGGTTAAAATGAGATAACTGGAACCTTCTTCCTTGACTATCTCGATGAGTTTATCAGAGGTTCCCAGTATGCCGTTTGCTGAAAGCTCCCCGGCGTCCTTTTTATCCCGGTCGGTTAGTTTCTCATCTTTGTCTACAATAAAACCGTCCAGCTTAAAAAGCATTTCGGGGTTTTTTTTATAATCCGCGGCGAGCTTTCTGGCCGCCTCGCCAAAGCCCTTAATAATCACGCCCCGTATGGCAATGTTCCTTTTATAAAAGACCCTTAAAATAGTTCTTACCGCGAAACGCGACAAAACCAAAAGAAATATGCCCGTCAGCCAGAGATAAATTATCACCAGCCGCGAAAATTCCATCCGATAGACACCATAGCTAAAAGCTAAAAGAAGCAGGGCGCCTATTGTAACAGCGACGGTTATTGAAAAAATAATATGAGACGTATCCCATCTGCGGCGGGGCTCATACTGGCGCATAATGGACAAAATTGTCAGCCAGCTGAACAAAAGAACCGGATAAAGCAGTTTGTACTTAACCGGATCAAGTATCAGCGGCTCCCTGCCGAATATATTAAGACTACTTCTCAGCCAGAGGGCGGCGGCAAAGGTTAAGGTGATGATGACTGTGTCCATTGCCACCAGCGTAAAAACAAAAATCTCTCTTTTATGCAGTAGTCCTTTCATCTCTCTTCAAAGGCCTCCGGCGCTTCCTGAATATTGCCCCCTCCTTCCGCCTTAATCCGAACCGGCGTAAGTGAATACATGGGGTCACCGATGTACATCAAGCGCCAAGGGGAAGACCATAAACCCGTATTTTTCCGCAAACTACGGGAAAATGTCCGGCCGAACAGTAAATCACTAACAATTTCATTGGGCGTTTTAAAAGCCTGAACATAAGGCTCATTAACCGACCCAAAATAGATATAGGCGCCGTTTTTCAGCCAGCGTCCGCAGATGGTGGTTTCATTATAGGGGTCGGCCGCCGAGGTTGAGTGTGTATATAAAACAACAGCCGGGACAGACTCCGGTATGTCCTCAACCTTGCCCTGGCTTCCCGATAAGTTCCAATCCCTGGCGCCGCCTGACGAATTCATAAAAATTAAATCATAAACATTGCCTTCTGATTCTGTTAAAATCTTCCACCTTTTTAAGGTTGCTTTGTCATTATCAATGTTGGTTACCTCAAATACGTTTGAGAGCATACGGCCGGCCGTATCCGTTCTGTAATCGCGCCAGGTTCCGTTGTTCGCGTATGAGTTAAAAAAAAGCGCGTTTTTCGGCTGTAAAAACAGACTGCACATTGCCTGATAGACAGACTCATTCCAGCCGCCCACCAGCCTGCCGACATAGGCACAGCGCTCGCTATCTTTATCTCTTCCGAGAAGGTCGTCTACGGCATAACGTCCGGGGCTGGTAGTCTGATAATAGTCATAGGCATAAGGAAAATCACCGGCAATAGTAATGTAGTCTATCCCGTCCAAAAAACCTTCATAGGGATAGCCCCAGCCTTTTATAACTTTGCTTACCTTGTCCTTTAAAGAGTTCATCTTTACCATACCAACTACCCTCTTATTCTTCTCGATATAAGGCAGGAAGTCAAGCGCCTGCGTCCTGGCTGAAGCGAGCGCCAGCCCGCCGGCCATCTCTCCGCTCTTGACATCGATCAAGACAATACCTAAGGGTATGTGATTTTTCTTCTCAAAATAGTTCTTAATATCTTTCTTGCCGTAATTTTTTGTGATGGCCGTCAGCAAATCATCATCTGTCCAGCTGGTATAAAGCGCGCGGTAAAGCATCCCTTCATTAATTGAGCCCGGCAAAATAACCGGTTCGACCTTCCTGACCTCCACCGGCATATATGCCTCAATAAACTTGTCATTCAGAGGAGAACCTTCTATCAAAACCGGATATATCTTTTCGTCCGTCCACATAGATATGTGATAAAGATAGGTCTTTATATCAGGAGCTATAATTACAAACTTCTCTCTCTCCCTCCTTAAAAAAAGCTGTTGGCGCCTGGGAGGCCAGGCCAGCAGTGTATCAATTATGCCCCGGGCGCGCCCGGCATAAGAGGTATCCGGGTAGAGCGTTAATAAGTTGATATAGAGATCCAGCCCTTTTTTAAAACGCCCTGTCTTAAAATAATATCCGGCCGCTGACTCCGTTAAAAAGGGTAAGCGCTCATCTTCCGGATAAGTGTTTATAAATTTGTCAATCAAAGCCAGCGCTTTGACGGCCTCATTATCCGCCATCCGGCATTTGATAAGTTCAAAGCAGACGTCAGCGCCTTCCAGCTTTTCCAGAATTAAAATAGCATCGCCGGTTCTTTTTTGCGCGATATATATCAGCGCTCTTATATAATCTATCTTTTGCTGATGGCTCTCTTTGTTGTTATCGTCAATGGTCTGAAGCCGGATATAATATTCTTTTGCCTCATAAAGTTTTCCCCGCTTTAACATCGTTCTACCCAAAATTGTGAGGGCATCTATCTGCTTATCTTTGGGGAGCGCCTTAATGGAGCCGTCCTCCGCCATCTTTTTCAGGCCGGAAATGGTATTTTTCCCGCTGATAACGTTCTTCATCGTCCGCGCGATAAAACCGCTTTCCTCCAGGCCGGTAATCCGGTCTATCTCAGACAGGCCTTTGGCATCCATCTCTAAAAACACAACGGAAGGAAACTGCTTGACCTCAATTTCTTTTAAAAAGGTTTTATCAAGCATAGACACCCGCAGGCAGACAAACTTCTTCGAAAGCTTAACAACTTCTTTATCCTGAAGAGGCCCTTCTAACAGTAAGCGGGATAAATCATCCCACTCTGTCCCGGCAAAGACCATCATTTTTTTGCCGCTCTCATCAGCGAGAATTTTCGCCTTCTCAATGCCGAAGACCCACTCTATCCCGACCTTAGCAAAGGCCGCAGAGCCCGACAAAAACAGTAAAAGTATAGTTAATATAATTGAAATTTTCTTTACCATAGACGTCCTTTAAGGTAAATAATCCACCAACACGGGAATAATTACGCGCGAAAACTCTTTTTCAATTTCAAGGGCCTCCTCCAGAGAGCGGTCCTGGGTCACAGAAATCCTGACAATGCTTGCCTTCATACTATTTTTTATCACGGCATCCTTGATGACAACCAGCTGATGCAAGAGCTTGTGGGCATAAGTTTTATTGCCCGCCTGATACCAAAAAATAATAACCTTCTTATTCAGCCCTTTAGTCAATACTCTTTTAGCCAAACGATAGTTTCGCCCTTCAATCTTCAGATTAACCGCCGCCTTTTCTTCAATCTTCCAGCCCTGCGCCGGATAACAGACGTCAGGATTGTGCGTAGAGGTACCTTTTCTTGATGAAAAAAAGCCGGCATAGAGCTTTACCTTTTGCCCGCCGGCATTCTCGTAACCCCTGATAATAAACTCCTCCGCCTTTAAGGACTCTTTCAGCCAGTCAGGATACTTCATATCCTCACCGCGCCAGCCGTCCAGCTCATAAGGCAGTTCGGAAAGCTGCTTTCTCACAAAGTCATCCTTACTGATTAACACGCCTGATTTGGTTAAACCAATTACAGCCAGCAAAATAACAATTATCAGCCAGCCCGTTTTTTTGCTATCCATTCTATCATTACTCCTGTAACAGCTAAAAGTATACCCGCTACAACAAAGACAAAGATACCGGAAAAGTCATGCACAAAATCAAAGGCCAGCTTCTCTCCGTAGAATGAAGCCAGCATAGCTACCATTACTATGCGCGCGATGTTCGCCAAAACGGCTATAGGCACGGAAAACGCGAAAAGCAGCCACTTTCTTCCGATTGTCCGCTGGGTAAGATAAGCGTATAAAGCGCCTACCGCCGTCACCAGCACCAGCGACTTCAGCCCGCTGCAGGCCGTCGCTACCTCCAGGGTATAATTAGGAAGAAAAATAATATTGCCTTCGCGTATTACATTAAAACCAAACATCTGCATAATGTCGGTTGAAACCTTGCTCGCCATACTTTTTAGAGGTATGGTAAACGACTCAAGATACTCCGGCATCGGTATGGCAAAGATAAAATAGCCCAGCGGAAAGATAAACTCCCTAAACCTCTCCCTGCCCTGATAAAATAACACCAGGCCGAAAACTACCACCAAAAAGGAAAACAGCGAAATCTGTACAAACTCAATGCGGTTTCCCAGTAGATACAACAGCATACCAACTCCAAAAAGCCGGATGCCGGCCATTGAAGCCTTAGCCGGAATCTTCTTCAGGATTTCCCTTTTTTTAAAAATAAGATAACCGCAGGCAAGCGGCACTATGTAACCGTGGGTGTAGTTGGGATTATTTTCCCACTGCTCAATCATCCAGCAAAATACCGGCCAGTACATATATAAAAGCACCGCGCCTATTACGCCAATCTGTAACTTTATAAGGTTTTTCTTCATTCTTTTAAGACCTTTTCAGCCTTGTCTGCTTCAACGCCAAAGAGAACGATATAACAAAAAAGAGATTACCCGCGATTAAAAGCAGATTTTTACAGTTATAGATAACTATCTGCGACATCATATGCTCCCCCGCTAAACTCCAGTATATCCACCATATAAAAGTGATACTATAAATCAATAATCCGCAAGCGCCCAGCAAAAAAACAACCCTTCTGTAGACCAGCTGTGACAAAAGCGAGGTAAAGCCGATAAAAAACAGCACGCAAAACACAAACATTATCCACTTTGATGCCAAATGATATATCATCAGCCAGGGCAGCATCTTGTCAATGGGCATCAACCAGTGCGCCTTATCGGCTACCAGCCAATCCCCCAGCATACAGTTTAACGGCCATATTTTATTAAGCACCAACAAGCCGTAAAAAACCGCCATAAGAAACCACTTGGTATCGCTGCGGCTGTAAAAGTTTGCTATACATAGAAGCGCCAGCCACATAAAAGAAGCCATTACCACATACTCAATATAGCCTAAGGCCTCCATCCGCTCCTCCCTAAAAGGTAATACGGTTGAAACTTAAAAAAGCCGCGAAAAAACAAAGGGCTCCGGCGGACTCAAGGGTGTCCTTTATCATTTGCAGGCCGTTTGCCTGAAAGGCCGCGCCAATCACTCCGGCGAGGCAAAAACCTATAAAAATCACTCCTAAAAAGGATACCACACCAGCGGCAAAAAAGCTATAACTTAAAATATCGCGCCTCATCCTCTTGTATATCGCTAAAACGGCCGCGACTCCGGCTATAAGAAAGAGAAAGTCTACAATAAAACCCGGCTGTTTATAAAGCCTGAGCCAGGGCAAAGTCCTGTTGGCCCAATTTATGAACTCAATCCCATCCGCCAAAAACCAACTGCCTACCATATTGTCAAAATCAAATATTTTGTTTATCCCGCTTAAAACAAATACACCCGAGGTAAAATACCATGCCCCTTCCCGCTTCTTCAGTCCAATATTGAAGGCAACAGCTCCCGCCATCAGCAAAAAGGCTATGGTGACTAAATTTAATAAAAACTGGATTTTATCCATGTATATGCTCTATATTTTAAAATTATTACCTTTTATTTTTATAAACGGTTTTCTTAGATGATCTATCATAGCGTTGGTTGCTGTCGCGAATTTAATATAGTCGTCAGCAGTCATCGGGCCGCTTTTTATACATAAATCACGGCGGTTTTTTTCAATTTGCTGAAAATCATTCCTCAATGACCGCGAACGCGAGAAACGCAGGAGCTCCCGCTTTTCTTTATCGCTTAAAATGCCCATATCTCTTCCTCAACTTTGCATACTCACTCTCTTTTTGAAACAGGTTAAAATACTCTTTTATTAAATCCCAATCTAACTTATCTCCAAAATACTTCGCGATCATCTCTATGTCCGCGTACTCTTTATTTTCTCTTACAGGATTATTAGCTAATGCCTGTAATTTTAAGCCGATAATGTCTTCAGGTATTAATACTCTTATTTTAAGCTTCCCCTCAAAAACAGAAATCGCTTTAGATCTTTTAAGCATAGAAATAGATATTTCTCTAAAGGCGTGGAGAAAATCAAGTTCGCCAAAAATTTTTGTATCCGATACATACTGAGATACATTTTCCGTATTATAAACGCGCTTGTAGCTATATTTTTTCATAAGCTCCCTTATTTTAGGGAGATCGCTGTGCTCAACAAGGAAGTCTAAATCCATTGTAGTTTTCATAATTCCCAAAGCTCCCATCGCGAATCCGCCTACAAGGGCATAGTTTATATTCTTTTTTTCAAAATCCTTCATAAGCAGCTTAAGAACTTTTTCAAAATCCATTACTCGCTCTCCTCTATCAACTACTATAACCCAACCTCCAAGATTGGCAGCTGGGGGTTAATTATTGGGTGGCGGTTATAAGCTTAAGCAGGTTTTCTTTGCTGAAAACCGTAGAGTCTGCTGAACTTTCAAGAAATCTGCCGACATCGGCGTTTACTTTATCCCAATCCATATTCTTAACTACTTCAAAAAGGCAATTACGCCAATTTTCTTTCGCGGGGTAGGTTCCCTGCCAATTTGTTTGCTTTAAAGCATTATCAAGAAAGGCAAAATTGGGACTAATGTCTTTCCAGCGGGATAAGTACCAGCCCAAATCAAACAAATCACGGCCTTTAGTATAATTACGGTTTAAAACGCAGTGAATCTTGCCGCTGAACAACGAAGGCAGGTCGTATGACAAAAATGAAAGCGGAAAATATTTATTTACAATCCCCGTCTCTAAGCCCGCCCCGCGCGGCGGATTTGTATCAATATCAACCTTGATGGACAGGAGTTGTTCATAGTGAGGGGAAATTCCCGCTTCTTTCATCAGGCCCTCAAATTTGATAAGGGCGTATTGAACAGTACTCTCATCATCATATTTTACAGAAACGCTGTAACCGGCCAACGACAACTCGTTCTTTAGAATCTTGATAATTTCGACAAATGGCATCTCGATCTTCTTGACAAGCGAAAAGTCCAAATCTTCCGAGAAACGCGGAAGGCCGTGTAAAAATCTCAGAGCGGTTCCGCCCAAAAAGACTGTCGCGCGAAAAAATTTCTTCGCGTACAGCATTCTCAGAATATACGCCTGAAGATACTCTCTCATCACATTTAACTTGGCATTATAGCCTTCGTGGGAACGGGCCAGTTCTAAAACATAATCTTTCATAGTTTTTTCTCTTTTTTCCCGCGAGTCTCAATATACTTTTTAACCGTACGAGCATCCTCGAGGCTTTTGGGTTTATTAAATTTTTTCGCGAAATCAAGGAGCGTATTAAAATTAACGCTTTCAAGATTTTGCAGGCGCAAACCTTCTAAGTAATCTGGAGTAACCTTTCCGGGCTTTAAATAGAACAGGTCAAGCAGGGCCTTCTCGGGCAAGGCCATAAAACCCGTTTGATTATCAAGAGTGAGAGAAATATACCCCCAGAAAAGCGCGCTCTTTATATGCCTATACTCAAAAACCCCTACTTCATTTTTATATACACGCGGCCTTTTACCTGTTACCGAAGTGAAGACCGGAACACCTTCAGGGATGAGATTATAATATTCCAGCGCCTTCTCTAAGCTAATATAGGATGGCATCTTTAAAATTGACGCCAGATAAAACTCACTGACCTTTACCCTGCGGTAAGGCTGTGATAACAGATAAAGCCCTCGTTTAAGCTGAACAACCTTACCTGCTTTGTGCCAGCGGCTTACTTGCACTCTAATAGAAATAGGCAATACGTTCCCGCTAACCAAATTATTGATATCAATAACCGGCAAATTTCTTACAGTCTTAATAAAACAATCCCATTTCATACCATTATTTTATCATATATGTTAAAATAATGCAACTAAAAACGCTTATTTTTTGAATTCGCGGTACTTGACGTCTACGAAATCTTTTATTTTTTGTTTGAAAACCTGCGTATCAAATTTCCGGGCGTGGGTTCTTATGGCGGCTTCATCGTAGTCATTGTCTTTGAAGGCGCGAACGGCTTTGATTAGGGCGTCTTTGTCTTGCGGGTAGAAGAATTTGCCGGTTACGCCTTCTACGACCGTCTCAAGCGCTCCGCCGGCTTTGTAGGCTATTACCGGACGGCCGGCTGACATGGCTTCAAGGGGGATAATTCCCAAATCTTCCTCACCGGTAAAAATTAACGCACGGCAACCGCTATAGTAATCGGCCAGGCCGTCATCGTCAATTCTGCCCAGAAACTCAATATTACTCTTCGCCATCTGCTCCAACTTTGCCCTATCACTGCCTGAACCGATGACCTTAAGCGGCAGTCCCAGTTCATTAAAGGTCTCAATGGCTACATCCATCCTTTTATATTCCCTTAAACGCGATACGGCGAGAAAGTAATCGCCTTTTTGAACCTCTTTGTTAAAGCGCGCGCACTCAACCGGCGGATAGATAACCTCCGCCTCTTTGCCGTAGAACCTTTTTATTCTGTCTTTCACATTATAGGAGTTGGCTATAAAATAATCAACACAATTTGACGAGCCTAAATCAATCTTTTTTAGATATTTAATGATAAAAGGCAAAATATAAAGATAAATTCCGTGAAGATCTTCCCTTTTAATGTACTCATCATAAAACCAGATAAATCTGGCAGGCGTATGCACATATGATATATGGCAGGTGTCATCCGTGGTCCTGGCGCATTTGGCAAAGGCGCTTGACGATGAAAATACAACGTCATACTCAGACAGGTCGAAAGTCTCAAAGGCCGCGTGAAAAAAAGGCAGGTACTTTTTAAAGTGCTTTTTGACAAACGGCAGTTTTTGCATAAAAGATACCCTGACATCCATTTCCCTAAAACTATCCGGCATTTTCTCTTTATCGTATAAAGACGTATAAATAGGCGCGTCAGGGTATATCTCATGTAAAACCTCAATCACCTTCTCCGCCCCGCCATACTGATTTAAATAATCATGAACAATAGCTACTTTCATATTAAATTATCCTTTACCGCTATCGTCCCACCTCGTAGGTGGGACAGTGGTTAGTTCCTCCTGCGAGGTGGGCTGGTGGTTATTATACTATCATTCTGTCAAATGATTTAACAAGATGATATGCATTTTGTCAAATTATTAATAACTATGCGCTTAATATCGCATATTGCCAGCTTGGCTCATTTTGATGTATCAAATTACCTTACTGTCCCACCTACGAGGTGGGACAGTGGTTAATTATAGGGTTAGTAATAGTTGTTCTATTTGTTTTACTTTGTCTTTTATGTTGAAATTCTTTTCTATGGTTTTTCTGGCGTTTTTTGCTAGGGTTTTTGCCAGGTTTTCGTCTGTTAGGAGCTTTGATATTTTGATTGCTAGTTCATTTGAGTTGCCGGGCTTGTAGAGGAGGCCGTTTTCTTCGTCTTTTATCATCTCTGGTATACCGCCCGCGTTGGCCGCGATGACGGGTAGGGCTGATGCCATGCCTTCGGCTACTGTCATCCCAAACGACTCAGGAATAGTGGCGGCATGAACTAAAATATCAACATTACGAATTAGTAACATAGGAATATCGTTATCTGCTCCTTTATATTTAATACTTTCCCTGAATTTAGATTTATTTATCATCTCGATAATTTTATTCTTGTATTCTAACTCACCAAAAAGCGCATCGCCAACTATAATAAATTTAGCACCCGGAAACTGTGTTAATACGTCCTCAGCGGCTTTAATAAATACATCTTGTCCCTTTATGGAACTAATTCGCCCAATCAAAGCAACTACTTTATTAAATCCTTTATCGGCCATAGGTTTAAACTTCTCTATGTCTATACCGTTATGTATAACTATCGCTTTTTTGACTGCTCCCTTGTAATTGCTTAATGTTTTAAGAGTTTCATTTGAATTGCAAATTATTTTTTGAGGCAAAAACTTAGAAGCGATAGCAATCACTTTACATAAATTATCCGGAAAATAATCAGCGCTTATTCTATCATGTAAATGCCATATAGATTTTTTGAAAGTCAGCTTAGCGGCCAATCCTCCATAAATATGAGATTTAATTGATATGCTATACACGATATCAATTTTATGTTTCCTGATAAAACCTGCTATTCTAAAAATATATTTTAAAAAACTTAAAGCCGCGCTTCCCTTTTTAAATATGTTTAAGCTAAAAGTATCTCTTCGCATATTTTTAACTGATTCTGCTAAAGAAATAACTTCAGCGCTTATATTTTCTTTTTTTAATCTATCAATAAACGGGCCATTTTCGCCACAAATAACAAATATATTAAATCTATCCTTATCAATTCTTTTTATGAGCTCAA
>JAGLLT010000031.1 GCA_023140385.1 Candidatus Omnitrophota bacterium | reverse complement strand
TTAACTCTTTATATATCTGATAAATACCCTCAGCCCGCTTATTATGAGTATACACGGCATGAGATAATTTATATCCAAAATCAGATAATTCCTGCCAAAGGTTGCTATCATTTTTTAGTATATTTATCTTTTCAGTCAATTCTTCAATGCCACCTTCTTTAAATAGAAGTCCGCAGTTTGCCATAACTTCGGGTATTGAGCCCGAATCCGAACCGATAACCGGCACGCCTGATGCCATAGCCTCTACAATAACACGTCCAAACTGTTCTTTCCATTGTTTAGTAGTTTTTGAAGGTATAATCAAAGCATCCATTTTATGGTAACAGGTATTGATATCTTTAATATTAATCGCGCCGGCTAATTTCACCCTCTTTGATACCCCTAATTTTTCTAACATATCAATAAGCTGATTTTTTGCAGGGCCATCGCCTACTATTAGCAATCTGCAATCTTCACTTAACATACTAAAAGCGCGAGCTAAATCAAAAATACCTTTTTTTACGTCAAGCCTCCCTACAAATCCTATAGTGAAATAATTACTATTTCGCGCGACTTTCCTTTCAAATCTATGTATATCAAAACTTAAGGGCACTACCTTTATCTTATTTTTTAAACCTTTTGATTTTAAAACATCAACAACTTCATTGTTGCAGCAATTGCAATAATCAGCATTATATAATGTAAAGCGCTCAATCAAATTAAAGGGAAAAGGGTATTTTTTATTGATGTTCTGGGCTGAATAAAACATCACCGTGCTTTTTCTAAGAAAAAGCTTTTTAAATAGCAATACCTGAAAGGTAGTTAAGCTCCAGGGTTCTTCAGATAGCTCGATAATATCCGGTTTAATGCTCCATAATAACTTATAAACACTAAACAGATAAAAACTCAAGGCTGTGTGATTTGTGAATAATGTTCTTCCTTTATGTATAGCATAACTTTTATCATAATCCTTTTCTAAATAAACCTTACGGGATTCTTCATGCCACCAATATGGACTCAAAAGGCTAATCTCTAAATCTTTATGCTTAGCTAACTCTTCAATGCGCCTTTGGTTATTTTTAGTCACAAAGTGATGGCCGATAATTAAAACCTTAGACTTTTTTTCAATCTTATCAGGGTTAAGCAATTCTTCATAGACTTTAGCCGTTTCTTGAGCCATACGATCAGCGGCAAAGAGCTCTTTGGCTCTTTTTTGGCCCTCAAGAGCTAATTTATAAGCATATTCTCTATTCTCAAATAGCGATATCACTCCATTTGCAAGTGATTTCGAGTCTTTTGGTGATACCAGTAAACCACTTTTACCATTGATTATGATTTCTTTTGGGCCGCCGGCATCTGTAGCAATTACAGGCTTACCTCTCATCTGGGCTTCTATTATTGCAAGGCCAAATGGCTCTTCTATAGCGGGAAGTACAAATATATCAAGTTCGTCTAAAAAAACCTTTATATCATCTACAAAGCCCACAAACTTAACATTATCTCCTAAGCCTAAGGCATCAACTTTTTGCTTTAATATATGCTCTGATGGCCCCCTTCCGGCAATTAGACACTTGGCGTTTGGATATTTCTTTAAAACTTGAGGCATGGCCTCAATTAAATACTCAATGCCCTTTTCTTCAGACAATCTTGACAATGTGCCTATTTTAAACCCGGCAGATTTAACCGCGTCCTTACTCTCAATGCCTGTGCCGTTATAAACCGTGATAACTTTACTAAGAGCCTCACCTTCTCTTTTTACGGTTACTTCCCTTACTGACTCCGATACAGTTATTATCTTCGAGTTTAGGCGGTTGATAAATTTATGGCTTAATAATGACAAATATTTTTTTAACGGACTTCTTAATGTATATGCCGGCTTTATAAAGTGTTTTGTTGTAATAACATACTTAACACCTGCCAGCTTTGCGGCTAATGTGCCTATGAGTTCTGCCTTGCCAAGATAGTTGTGTACAATATCAAAGCACTCTTTTTTGATATACGTTGAAATATCAACGATCTCATTCAACTTAAATTCGTAATTCTTAATATTTACATTTAAATTCGTAAATTCTTCATTTATGCGGCTATCTTTGGGGCAGATTATAGTTATATCAAAATCATCAGATATATTCTTACATAAAGAATACAATTGCTTCTCGGTTCCCGCGAAACCAGTTGAATAAATCGTGAATAATATTTTATGTTTTGACATATTCGGCCTTATATATGCTATTTAAAGCTAATGCCATACCTACTATCAACATAAACAGATTACCGTTGCCGCGCCCAATTGAATTGTGAAACATATTTCCAACTAAAAACGACAATGAACAACCTAAAAATATTAAAGAATAATCAGAGATTAGCGGTATTTTTAAATTACTGAGCTTATACAGACGGCGCAAATACAGAAAAACAAAAGTTATAAATGAAATAAATGCCAAAAGTCCTCTTTCCGCGGCAAATGACAGGTAAAAATTATGAATTTCGCCGCCGCCTTTTTGCGATAGGTCTTCCTGTTCCGAGTATAAATTATATCTAACGGCCTCATCAATGCCGACTCCAAAAAATGGGTGTGCTTTTATCATCTCCAGGGCATTTTTGTATTGCTGCAACCTGCCGCCGGTCGTCGCGGATGTCGGCTTAGTAAAAGTTTGAAATCTTTGCGATACTGTATCAGGTAAATAAAAACTTACCAACAATGCTACCAGACAAATTATAGAAAGCGTTAATATGGCGGTTTTTTTTATGCCTTTTATAAAATTTATAACAACTAAAGATATAGATGCCGCCAACCAGCCCGCCCGTGATATGGTCGCCATCAAAGCAAAAGCCGATATTGCTAAAGCACCAGTTAAAATGAGTTTAGCAAACTTGTTATTCTCATTGAGCAGTAAAACATATGCTAAAGGTATAATCATCGCCAGATATATACCAAAAGCATTCGGATGCCCGGCGATTGACACAGCGCGGCCGCCTAAGATAACGGCTTCATATATGCCCCACAGGGCAAACGGTATACTCATAAGCGCCATAAGCCAGGCTATAATTCTTATCTGGCGCAGTGATTTAATAAGATCAAAGCATATGTAGGGAATTATAATAAAATATTCTACGGTCTGAATAAATTCTATAGTTCCGCCTACCTTATCTATGCAATTATATATCGACAACCCGCTGAAGATTGTAAATAAGCCTAAAAATACAAAAAGATTATTATTGACCATTTTGTACTTTTTCTCATAGGCCAGCTTTCTGAACAACCACGAAAGCATGGTTAATATAATCAGTACATCGGCCGCGGTCATAAAAAACGGCAGCCCCGGAACAGTGAACCTGCCTATAGGCACAACAATCGCGATAAAATAAAGCCCCATTTCGGGCTTTACAAATATGGCAATTGAAGCAAGGACTCCCAACAGAACACCAAGAGCAACAGCAAATGAATATAACGCGCTCAATACAGCCAAAAGAAACCCGGAGATAATTAACAATCCCAATAAGGCTATCTTTTTAATCTGAATATCACGCATATTGTCAATCATCTAAACAGTCCCACCCGGTACAATATTAAGTATTTGCTCTGAATAAACTTATCTCTGACATCAGGATTTTTACTTAAAAGTAAAACAATACCAAAAATAACAAACCTGATCAATGACAGTAAAAAGGATAACAATTTATATGTAATAAAATATACCAAGCTATAGTGCCTTCTTATTAAAAGTTCTGTGCCCCTAATTGATGAAATAATCTCTATTTTTTTCATATTTTTTTTAGTTGCTCCACCTATGTGGATAATTTCATATCCGGGATGAAATACTGTTTGAAATCCGGCTTTTTTGGCCCTCAGGCAGTATTCAGACTCTTCCGCGTTTAAAAAGAAATTTTCATCAAGCATACCTATTTTCTCAATCACTGCCCGCTTTATCAAAAAGAATGCCCCGATAACAAAATCAACCTCTTCAATTTTATTATGCGGCCAGTTCCTATAATCCCCGAATAACTTGCTATCAGGAAATAATTTTGTTAATAAAGTATAGTGTGTAAACATCTCCCGCATACTGGGAAATTTATAACAAGAAAGCTGCAAGCTTCCATCAGGATTGTTTATGCGACAGCCTAAAATACCAACATCTGCCTTACTCTCCATATATTCTAAAAGATTACTAAAATCTCCCTCTTTTAACAAAGTATCATTATTAAGAAGTAGTATATAATCTCCTTTAGCAATCTTAATCCCTTGATTATTAGCTTTGGAGAATCCTAAATTATCATCATTTTTGATAACATTAACTTGCGGATAAGATTTTTCTATCACCTCTACGCTATCATCAGAAGAAGCGTTATCAACTAAAATAGTTTCATACTCTACGCCTTTGAGTTTTTCATATATAGACTTTAAGCAATTAAGCGTTAATTCTTTTCCATTATAGTTAACTATTATTATTGATAGTTTCATATCTGTGCAACCTTTGCTATAACGAATAAGTTAGGTTTTAGGCTGGGACACATCGTAACTAATGGCCAAGAAAATAGCTTTAAATACGACTTTAAATACTTAAAACTCAAATTAGGGCTAATCAGTGTTAGCCCATCCACCTCTTCCTTAAGTTTGGTAGTCCTAAAGTAATAACTCTCGTATTTGCTTTTTATTACTTCAAAATTAGTGTATTTTAATAATCTCTTTAGCTCTTCCATCGTATATTCTCTATTGTGCCGCTTATAAATAGGCAGAGAGCACATAGTCTCAACACTTGTATAGATATTGTGTCCCAGCATAAACTTTAATCTATTGCTTAAGTGAGAAGCATTGGGGGTTGTTAAAATTAAATAGCCATTTTTTTTGTTAAGTACTCTATTTATCTCTTTTAAAATCATATTGGGAAATTGTTCCAAATGTTCTAATATCTCTGTAAATAAAATAATATCAAAGGTGTTATCTTCAAATGGAAGGGGTTCACTCTGTATATCGCATTTTTTAACTACGATATCTTCCGCGGCAAGCCTCTCTCTTAATGTTGTCTTGTCTTTGTAGTCAGCAAAGTTGCTATCCGGATCATACGAAACACCGCTAACCTCATACCCCAGCCTGCTTAAAGCCATAGCCATATGCCCGGGGGCGATACCTACATCTAAAACTTTGCCGCTTTTACATAACAACTGTAATTCACTTAAAGTATGCAGATATCTGTATTGGTGTAAATTGAAATACGTTCTTCGCTCAAGGTCACTTAATAAAGGAGCGATGCCTTCTATTTTTTCTTTTAATAGCTGGTTCATTTGCCAAAATCCCGCGTTAAGTGCTTCCCGTTATAATTAACTATAATTATTGATAACATAATTAAAATGGGTTTAAAAACGTTTTATATTCAATAAGAGCTAAGTTGTTACTAATGATATAGATATTTATCAGTAATAAAACTACAAATATTACGTATGCACTTAATATTTTATTAACGCGTAAGTTTTTTATTCCCATAGCGATAACTATAGCAATGGGAATAAAAACATTGAGCATATGCCTGCCTTCTCGCCACATAGTATAAGTTTGGGCCAATAGGATTAGAATGATACAAAAAATTATAAAACTTATAATGCAGCTTAAAGAAACTTTATTTTTAATACTATTGATTAATTCTTTTATAACTGCATAAATACCCATAACACTTAAAATGCTCCAGATTAAATAAATAAACGGTTGAGGCTTTGCCATTGGATCATTTCTTAAATATTGATATGGATACCAAAACGTACAAAAAACAACCTTCCAAAATATACTGAATCCGTTCAAGCTCAATAAACTATTTCCAGGATCTTTTACCATGCTTTGATAACCAACAATAGCACCATAAAGATTTACATTTCTTATGTACCACCAACTACTCATCAACAAAACAGGCAAAGCTAAACAAGTAACATTAATAATAAACTTTTTATATTTATTTTCTTTAATAATATTGCAATAAAATAGACCTAAAATTATTGAAGCTAAAACAATAATTGAAGTTAATTTTACTAAAAGTGATATTCCTAATAAAACACCAATTAATAAAACATTTCTGTAACTGACCGTTTTACATTTTAGTTCCCTAATAAATAGATATATAGCTAAAGAGCATAATAAAATCATTAAACCATCATTGCAAACAGTACTATTAACAGCTAAAAAAGTTGAGTTAAATATTATTATCGATGTAGCAATAAAAGATAAGATACTGTCATTTTTAAATATTATCATTGCGCATTTATATGCAATGATAACTGTAAATAAACCAATAAATATTGACAAATACCTTAAATATAACACCTGACTTACGTAGTCGCTTCCTATAGTAAATCTTTGCATCAAACTCGCTATAAAATAATAAACAGGAGGCTGATGGGCTTCGTATAGCATGCCTGGCTCTTCCGGCATAACAGGTAGATTATTATTTTCTGTTAAATAATTAATGTAATAAAAGTGACCGGTTTCATCGTAGGGCTGCCAAGCCGGTATGGTCAAGGCATATGCAATTGCCAAACCCAAATAAACCAATACTAAAATTAACAGTAATATCTTTTTCTTGTTCATTTAAATAAATTCTTTAATTTAATTTGTAGTTTTAGATATAAAACTAATAAGTTTACATTAATATTTACTAAAAAAAGCATTGAATGATATATTTTATTTTTTGGCTTTAATTCTAATGCTTTCTTGGCACATTTAATTATATTTTCCCTGTCTTTTAAAAAAGCGTACTCAATCGCAAGTATATAAAAGTGGTTCGCTAATACTTCAGGATAAATCTTTAGAACATCTTTATTCTTCTCTAATATATATTCCCTAGCCATTATGCGGTTAGTTATGTTGTCATTGGCTCCATCTGCGCTTGCGTGCATAGTAACTAAAATTTCGTCATTATACTTAAACTTACATATATTTGATAATCTTATAAAGAAATCCCAATCTTCTATGGCTGTCATCCGTTCATCTAAATAACCACACTCCTTAAGATATTGTCTTTTAAGCAATACTGCTTGCAGAGTTGTAAAATTTTCTTTTAACCATTCAACCTTTATATCTTCTTCCTTAATTATTCTCGATGGAATAAACGATGCCTTATTATTGACTAATCTTTTACATTTGCAGTACACAAGTCCATATTCATCTGATAATTCATTCAGAACTGCAACTTGCTTCTCTAAATAGTCAATATGCCACTCATCATCAGAGTCTAAAAAAGCTATATATTCACCTTTTGCCTTTTTAAGGCCAATATTTCGGGCAATTGTTTGGCCTGAATTTTTATTATTCTTTATATAAATAACTCTTTCATCCTTATACGAATTAATAATCTCTGCAGTATTATCAGTAGAGCCATCATCAATAATGATCAATTCAAAATTAGTGTACGTTTGCTCCAGTACACTTTTAACGGCTCTTTTAATAATCCGAGCTCGATTATATGTAGGAATAATTATGCTAACTAACGCATTTTCAGGCATTTTCTTTTAAGACCTTTTTATACAATTCGATATACTGCTGAGATATAATGGGCCAATTGAATTTATTTACTTCTTCTCTGGCTTTCTTGCCCATGTCTTTGCATTTTTCATCATCTGACAGTAAGCTTATTAGGGCTTTACTTAATTCATCTATATTTTCAGGGTCAACCTGAATTCCAAAGTCATCATTTACAAACTCCTTAGTGCCTCCATTTTTTGTATAAATAACCGGCTTTCCGGCCGCCATTGCCTCTAAGCATACAATGCCAAATGGTTCTAATCTTGATGGCATAACAAAAAATTCACAACCTTTAAATAACGAGACATTTTTATTTCTATCCGCGGGGCCTAACAAAAATACTCTATTAGTTAATTTAAATGCAGTTATAAGCTTAATTAATTCCGGCTCAAAATCTCCTCTTCCACTAATTAATAAATCTACGTCCTCATATTTATCAGTTATCTTACTAAACGCTTTTACAAGCAAATCAAAACCTTTTTTATAAACTAATCTGCCTGTTGCGAATATATATGTCTTATGGTACCTATAAGGCTCAACTCCCTTAAATTCTTCTAAATCGACACCATTATAAACAATACTGCATTTACTCCTATCTCCGCCAAATCTGCTTAACGCATCTTCTAAGATATAAGATGAGTTAGCTATTATCCAATCAGCTTTTTTCATCAATCGCTTTAACGTCCATCTCATCAATGCAGATTTATTATAAATATCATAGTCATCCATTACGGTTTCACCTTGAAGCGTAACAACTAAAGGAAATCTAAGTATCTTTTTTGCCAAAAGTGTATAAAAACCATTAGAACTTACGCACTGAATATTTACTATATCTAACTTCTTCCGTTTCAAATATGTCAAAAATTTAATAAAACTGATTGGAAATGAGAACAAAAATTTTAAAATATCTGTTATTTTTTTACTAGGCAAAAAGAAATTAAATCTATTAACTTCAACATCATCAATCAATTCATGCGCACTTAAATTTGATGGCCATTTATTGGTTGCAATAAAAACATTGTGATCCTTTTCATTGCAAAATTTAGATAATTTTGCTGTGAATTCTTCAACGCCACCGATATTTGGCTTATATACGCTAGGTATTATTAATATTTTCATTTTATATGTTTAATAACTTTCGCTGGATTTCCAGCTACAACACAATTTTCAGGAATATCTCTAGTCACAACTGATCCAGCTCCAACAACTGAATTTCTTCCTATTTTGACTCCCTTTAATATTATTGAATTTGTACCAACCCATACATTCTCCTCGATAATAATAGGTGATACATTAACAATTGCATTCGGATTTGTTCTCCTATCAATGGAAATACTGTGACTATCTGTATCAGAATATCCTCCAACTAATAAACAAAAATCTCCAACAGTAATACTATCCCAACTATAAAAAGTACAATTATTCAAGATAACATTATTGCCTATTACAACCTTCGCTTTATTTTTTGCTACTATAATTCGAGAAAAATCATGCACTTCAACATTATCGCCAATTGTTACAACTCCGCCGCCTTCAATTTTAAATCCTTTGAACACTTTAAATTTTTTACCTATCTTAACCTTATGATTAAATATATGACGCAGCTTAACCATGTAACCTTTTGCAAAAGCAATCATAATTTGAATATCATTACACAAAATATTGTTATCAGTAAACCTTTTTATTAACTTTTTAATAATATCTTGCATTTAGTTATCCTTTTTTTTAAATGAAAAATTTTTGTTAATATGCATAGTATTATTTGTTATCACTCTCTTGAGAATATTTTTATTCAAATAATTTAATATTAAATAAAAATACACTTTTTTCTGTAACTTACATATCTTGATTGAGTTCCAAAATAATTTACATCCTTTTAAATAATCATCGTTCAAAATGTATAATTTGCCTAAATATAGCAGAAAAGAACTGAAGACTTTTGAATTTTTAAGGAACTTCATTTGATGCTTTTTTAGTATTATCTCCCAAGCTTTTATCTTTTTCACAAGTGATGTGGTGATTTGATCGCCATGCATATGATATATTGCTAATTTTTGAGGCAAATACAAGACATCATAATAATCAGAAAGTCGAATAAATAAATCCCATTCTTGATGCGCTGGTAATTCGATATCAAAGGGGCCAATTTTGTCAAAGCACTTTTTTTTAATCATATAAGTAGGACTACCAATAAAACAATTAGTAATTATTTCTTTTGAAATATCGCCACTGTAATGCTTTACATTATCATTCATAATTTGACCTGTTATGTCATTAATTCTAATCATGTCAGAATATACAAGGCCAACTTTTTCATCTGCTCGTTCAAATTCTTGGATCTGCAATAGAAGCTTATCCTCATTCCATTCATCATCGTCATCTAAAAAAGCAAGGAAATCATTATTTGCGTATTTTATTCCTGTGTTCCTTGCTGAGGCAGCTCCCCTGGGAATATTGTGTCTTATATACCTCATCCTATTGTCATTAAAAGCATTTACAACGCTCTTAATATCTTCTGTAGATCCGTCATCTACAATGATGAGTTCAAAGTCTTTAAATGTCTGATTAAGCACACTATTAATTGCTCTAGGTAAAAACTCAGCCCTATTATATGTAGGGATTATAACGCTGACAACCGGAGTACAGTTCATTTATATAGCCTTATTCCATTTTTTTTCTTAAAGAGTGTTTTATCTATATAGTTTTTGTGTAAATTAGAGGATATAAAAGATAATCCCAAATTAAGATAGCCGCTTTTTTGTACAGGTTTATACTTAATAGATTTTAAAAAGTATCCCCTGCCTTTCTTAAACTGATCATCAAAGCATGATATTCGCCCCAAATAATCCAAATGCATACTGTAAATAGAAGGCATTTTTTCATACATATCCTTGTGCTTATCTAAAAAATTCTCCCAAGCAACTACCATGGGGCTAAGATTACAGCTTAGCTGGTTGCCGTGAACATAATATTTAGCTAAAAATTCCGGAATAAAATCAAACTTGTAGTATTTTGCGATTCTAAGCCACAAATCCCAGTCTTCATTATAATCTACGTCAGGATCAAAATATCCAACCTTTTCTATACACTTTCTTCTAATAATTACGGCACAAACTCCTAGAAAACAGCCTACTGCGAGATCAGCTTCAACATCTCCCGAATAACATCCTTTAAATTCGCATATAACTTCACCAGACGTCAGGAATATGCCTAAATAATGAGTATATACAAGCCCCACGTCATCGGAAACATTCTCGAATTTAAACATCTGCTTTTCTAATTTATTTTCCATCCATTCATTATCAGCATCCAGGAAGGCTATATAATCACCGCGAGAGTTATCAATTCCACAATTTCTTGCAGATGAAACCCCACCTTTTTGATCACGCTTAATATATTTAATTCTTTTGTCGTTGAATTGCTTAATAATTTCTTCGGTATTATCTTCAGAAGCATCATCTACAATAATAAGTTCAAAATTTTTATAAGTCTGCTTCAATACACTACCAGCAGATAATTGTAAAAATTTGGCCATATTATGCGTGGGAATTATGATGCTGACTAAGGGTTTACGATTCATTTTAATATACCTCTAACTAATCCAATTATTTTAGCCGTTTGATTTAATATTAATCTCAAAACACTTTTTACTATTCTGCCTGCACATTTATACGTTTCCATAATTGTACTTTTAGTCAAATAAAATATAGATATCTTACTAAAAACCCCATAATTTTTAATTAACATATATACATGATTTCTCTGGGTTCGATAGTCATATAATAAACTAAAACGTTTTGTATCTATCCTGGGTGATCCTATATGATCAACTAATGCTTTTGGATTATATAGTATTCGATATCCTGCCTTCTTAACACAAATAGCAAGATCAGTTTCGGCGCGTTCACAATCATACCATTCATCCCATCCGCCTATTTTTTCTAAAGCATTCCTTTTATAACTCATGTTGCATGCAATCAAATTGTCCACCTCTATAACTTCTCCGCAATTACCATCAAAACCTTCCGTTAAATACCCATCAGGATTTATTCTTCCTATTGGTGTCTTGCCGTCCCAGTAAAGAATATCCCCTCGCAAAGCCCTACCGCCCACTCCTCCAACATCGTCAGATAGTGTGTATGTATCTACTATCTTATTTAACCAGTCAGGAAATACCAGGCTGTCATCATCAATGTAGGCAATAATACTACCCTTACTCTTATCAAATACATCGTTGCGCTGAGTAATACATCCTTTTCTATCAGGACTTACTTTAAAATATATAGCTTGCGGACAAATATGAGATGTAACTTTTTCTGATGCATCGTTATCGCTTGCATCAGATATTATGACCTCAAAATTCTTATATGTAAGTTCATTTAAATGCAATAGGCACTTTTTTAAAACGTCTGACCGATTATAAGTAGGAATAATTATTGAAACTAATGGATTATTTTTTTTCATAATATCTTTAATTCGCCATAATAAATTTTTAAGTGTAATATCATTCCTTAATAAATACAAAATTGCCTGGACACATATCTTCCTCAAGCATACATTCCATAGGCTGACCATTATTGCTTAAGTTAAACACTTTAAATCCAAATTTTGCTAATATAGAATTTATCTCTTCACAATTTTTACTACTTACTTCACAAATGATCTTTGGGGCTCTATCTAAACTAAGAAGCATTTGCATGCCTCTTAACACATTAACTTCTGCGCCTTCAACATCGACTTTAATAAGAGAAATATCAGAAAAATCAAAAGAGGAATCTATCATCTGTGATAAAAATTCATCCATAGTAATCACACTTACTTCTTGCTGAAATTTTGCATTAGGATATAATACTTTTATTTCTTGCAATGTATAACTTTTTGAAGCATCTCCGGAATATTGCTCAAATTGATTTAAGCTATGACCTCCCTTATTCAAAGGATTAAGATTTAATTTCATTGTACCTACTCTATCAGCAACGGCTTTTTGATAACACATTGCATTCTTAATATTGTTAATGCTAAGATTTGTTTTGAGGGCTAAAAAATTCTTAACTTCGGGCTCGAAGGCATAAACTTTTCCTGAAGGGCCAACTATCTTTGCTGTTAAAAGAGTGTAATAACCAACATTTGCACCAATATCAATAAATATCTCACCTTCCCTCAAGTTGGTATTTATATACTTTGTTGTTGGAGGCTCATATAACTTCCATAAATATATCAATTGTTGTGTATGATCTGTTATATCTAGCTTCATTATACTGCCATCAAACAGAACTTTCTTTAAAATAACTGGTGTTTTATTTGCGAAATACATAAATTTGATAACATTATAAGCAAATATAGTTACGGGACATCTTAATGCAACTGGAAAATATTCGCACTTTCGTAATAATTTTGATATTTTTATTGTTATACTTTGCGGTAGATTTTTTAACAACCTACCGAATGCTTTCCCAAGCCTCATACAATTTCTCTCTAAAAATTCATCAAATATTTTATACATATTAAATTTAACTTTCACTTTGAGTTATTAGTAAATGCATAATATAGATTTTCGTATTCAGTTGTGATTTTGCTAAAATCAAATTCTTCTGCGCGATCTAAGCCTTTTTGGGCATATTCTTTTCTCAATTCCTCATTTTGCAATAAACCTAATAATGCATCCAGCAGTCGATTATCATTGGCAACAATTCCATATTTACCATTTCCTAAAACCTCTTTAGCGCCTAAATTAGGTGAAGCAACAATTGGTGTGCCGCATGCCATAGCCTCTGCATACGGCAAACCAAATCCTTCATACGTAGAGGGTAAACAAAAAACCCATGCTTTTTGATATAGCTCTATTAATTTTTCAGTGCTAACTTTGCTATAATTTGCAATACCTTCTCCCTTAGCATCCCGATCTGCAACAAGCCATAACTCAGCGTTAGGAATTTTTGTTTTAATTTGTTTATTAAAAATTTCAACCAGCATATTCCCTCTTTTTCTCCACCCTAAAGTACCAACAAAAAGGATTGAGGGATTATCTGATTTCTCATTTCCGGGCTTAAATCTATTAGTGTCCACCCCGCAATAAACTACATCCCTCACAAAAGGAATAAATCTACGTGTTCCTTTAGAAATCAATACACATTTATCAGCAACAAATATAGAAATATATTCAAAAAAAGCTAAAACGAAAGTTTTCAAACATTGCTTGGGTTGTTTAAACATATGAAATGCTTCAGATAAACTTGAACCCATAAACGTTCTTACATGAGGGGGCTTATTTTTCGAAAGAAATAAAAGAGCATCGTCTCCGGACGCATGTAGTACATCAAATGCGGAATAATCTATTCTGCTTAAAGCCCACATATATCTAAATATTTTAAATCTATCTTTAACTTTAACTATTCTTACATTATATAAAGCATCATCCGGCTTAGGATCCATTGAAAATACGGTAATCTCATGCCCTCTTTGCACAAGATGATTCGCAAGGTAGTGCATTTGATATGCGGGACCATGCTTGCAACGACTTGGTAATTGACTAACTAATAATGCTATTTTCATTACTTATCATACACTTTTGATAGATAAATATAGTTCCTTGCAATTTTTAATAATATTCTTATCAGCAATTAAATTAACACCTATATATAAACCACTACCAATTAACAATAAAAGTACAAGATTAACCAAACTAACATCCATCAATAAATACTTTTTAATGACAACAATTATAGTGCCAGCTAAAATAGCCACAATAGTTTGCAATGATATTATTTTTGCCACTTTATAACCAATGCCCTTCATAACTCCCGTTAGATAATAGTAATGTAGAATAAAACTCAAAAAATATACTAATGTCCCCGCAATACTAGCTCCAACTATTCCAAACTTAAGGGTTAAAGGATAAATAATGCATACCATTAATATCAATTCACTAAGTTTTATTTTGCTTAATATATAGGGTTTTCCAATTGCGGTAAAAACAGGCCCCATAGTTGCTGAAATACCCCTAAAATACCCCAAAAAACACATAACCACAACTGCCGGAACCATAGGAAGCCATTTATCACCATATACGACTTGAATAAATTCAGGAGCTAATACCAATAATAAAAAGGCGGCTAAAATAACAAAAAAAGAAGTACCTTTAAGTATTTTTAAATATCCCCTTTCAAGCCTAATTACATCATCCTGCACCTTAGAATATGCGGGAAAACTTATACTTGAAACAACATGCGTTATTGAGGTAACCGGTAAATTTGATAGTTTATATGCAAGTAAATAAAAACCTAAGGCACTCATACCTAATAATTTACCAACTAAAGCATCATCCCCCTGGGTAATTACAAACATGGCAATACCCATAAAAAAGATATGTTTACCAAAACGAAATAATTCTTTTGCAATGTCTACTTTAAATCTAAATTTAGGCCTAAAAGGATGTGCTCGATATGAGAAACTAACACCCACTATTGCACCAGCAATATGCCCTAAAACTAACGCAAAGACATTTCTTAACCAAAAAGCTAAGGCTACGGTAATAATAATTGATAATATAGCTCCCAATTGGTCATAAGCAATCTTTTTCTTAAAATTTAGCTCTTTGCTATAAAGAATAAGCCCGACATTACCAAAGCCATAAAATAAAAAAGATATAGCAATTATCCTTAGTATAGGTTCAATCAGTAAACTGTCATAAAATTTAGCAATTGATGGAGCAAAAATAAATAAAAGTAAAAAAAGTACCACCCCCCTAATAATTCCTATAACCCAGGCAGTGTTTAACGCATCATCATCATACTTTTTCCTTTGAATTAGAGCATGCCCAAAGCCGGTTTCAGTAAATACAGCCATTGCTCCAATGGCCACATAACATAGTCCCATTAAACCAAAATCTTCCGGAGTAAGTAATCTCACCAAAATAATTGTCTGAACAAAGAATAATACTTTACTAAAGCCAAACGACCCAAACACCCAGACGCCGCTTCTGGCAGCCTTCTGAGACAAAGTACCTTCTATAGAAAACAACCCTTTAAACTTAGACTGTAAAAATTTTTTAATATTCAAGCAATTCTTCCTTATACCTTTTCTAAAACAAAAAATCTATGATAAGTAATCTCAAACGGCCTGTATGTATTTGATATCTTAAAACCGCAAGCGCAAATATCCTTACTAACTTTTTTAAGCGCGTATCCCTTTTTTCCTATTTCCCAATAATGCTGCCCATCAAATATATGCTCCGGCAGTTTAATCCGTGGCTTATATATTAATTTCATAATCTCTTTAAATCTTGGTATGTGAATTACATATCTCCAGACTTTATGAACATCAGGTAATGATATAAGTACATACTTCTTAGACACTCTTTTTAATTCCAAAAGAGCTTTGCTAAAATTTTCATAGGGCATATGTTCTAATGTTTCATAACAAACAACCACATCAAACACATTATCCGAGATAGGTAAACTTAAAACCGAAGCAACGATATCCGGCTTTAAACCTTTATCGACATCAGCAGTTGTAATATTTAAACCATGCTTTTTAAGGTATTCAGAAACAAAACCATTGCCAATACCAACCTCAAGAACATTCTGTGGATTAAGTTTAGTTATTTCATTAATCTGATGCCAGTAGCTACAGAAACGCTCCTTTGAATCGTATCCTAAATTATAATGTGATGCTTCAACTTGTATTTTCATATCATATATCTTTAAACCTACCCAAAAACACAGCGTTTAGCGTATAGCGTATAGACAAAAGTAAATAAAATCCTAAATTCTAATATCTAAACCCTAAATAAATTACAAACTCTAATGTTCAAATGCATTAAACAAAGAGCTGATGGCTCATAGCTCTTGGCTCATGGTAAAAGCGAAAAGCGCAAAGTGTAAAGCGTGCAAAACAAAAAATAAGAAACAAAGAGCTGATGGCTCATAGCTCTTGGCTCATGGTAAAAACAATAAAAAGGCGTATAAAACAAATAGCTGATAGCTCATGGCTGATGGCTCATGGTAAATACGATAAAAAAGCAAAATAAAACAGCGTAAAGCGTGTAAAACAAATAACTGATAGCTCATTGCTCTTAGCCATTTGCAATATGGTATCCGCTATTTAATATCCAGCGTAGGAGTATTTTGATAGTTCGGCTTCTACTTTATTTAGTATGGTGCCTAATACTTTGACGTTTGACTCTTTGAGGCTGTCTACTGCCCGCTTGACAACGCCTCTTCTGGTAGAACCCGCCTCTATGACGAGTATGGCGGCGTCTACATTGGCGCTTAGAAGCGTGGCATCGGCCACAGGATAAACCGGCGCGGAGTCAAAAAGGATTAGATCGAACCGTTCTTTTAGGTGCTCTACAATGTCTTTAAATTTCTGAGAGGCTAAGAGGGCGGCCGGATTAGGGGGTTTGGTGCCGCAGGGTAGTATTTTTAGATTTTTTATCTCTGTATCGTGGATGCAGGCATCTATTGTTACAGAGTCAACCATCAGGTCGGCCAGGCCGTGATCCGCCCTGAAGCCAAACTGCAGGTCTATTGAGGGGTGGCGCATATCCGCGTCAATCAGAAGTGTCTTTTTTTGCATAACATTTGCCATTACCAGCGCGAAGTAAGCAACAGTCATACTCTTGCCTTCTTTGGGAACGGCAGATGTAATCATTAATGACTTTATGGGGTCGTCTGAAAAAAGGGCAAACTTTACGTTGGTGTGCAACCGGTAAAATTCCGTTGCCTCAGACGTATCGAGGTCTTCTTTTTTTATAGGCACAATGGACATAGAGAGCTGTTCCTGAAGGGCAATTTTCAGGTCAGCATCGGAGATATGATTTAGGCGGATAAGGGTCTCGCCCAGCAGGCTGCCTTTTTCCTTACTAATCTTAATAGCCTTTTTCAGTTCATTGTGCGTTACCAAGCCGGCATCTAAAAGTATCTGGCCGATTAAGCCGCGCCGCCTGTTAAATAATCCGTCAAACATGTTTTTCCCCCTTTAATTTTTTTTCTTCCTATCCACCCCTTTAATCCGGTGTTTGATTTTTGGGATGGCGGCTAAAACCGGGAGCTGTAGGTATTCTTCGACGTCGCTTATGGTTCTGAAGGAGTCATCGAAGTACTCTATCATCATTGATACTCCTACCCCCAAAAGCAGGCCGAGGATAGCTCCGAAAACGGTATTAGCAATGGGCCTGGGCTTAATGGGCTCCAGCGGCTGATGAGCACGGTCAAAGACTCTGATATCCCACTCATTTGACCTTTCTCTGATGCGCGCCTCCTGCAATCTGGCCAGGAGGAGATTGTAAAGTTGTTCGTTGACGCTGGCGTCCCTGACCATATTGATGTACTCTATCTGCTTATCGGGTAGAACCTCAATTTTTTTATTCATATCGGTAATCAGAAGCTCTAAAGAGTCGCCCTGGTTCTCTAAATCATCAACTTGTATCTGGCTGATGACCAATTCAATCAGCTGATCCTGATAGAGCGGGTCTTTGTCGGCTATATCGAGGCCTCCAACTAAATCGCAAAGTGTCTTGTTGAGTTTTTCTTTGGATGTTCTCAGCTCCTCCCTCTTTTGGATGAGCAGAGGGTATTCATCGGTGTATAGAGTGGAGAGCGAGACTATATCTGACTCGATTTCAGCTATACGTATTCTGAAACTGCGGACGAGATCATTGGATAAAATGCTGTTGGCCGAGATAGCTGAGTAGTTGGACTTAAAGGTTTCAAGGTCATCCTCGGATAGATCAAGTTTATTTCCCAGATTCCGGCTCTTCATCCTGGCTAACTCCAGCTCCATCTTAATATCCGCTTGTTTTGTTTCAAGCTGGGTAAGTTGAGAGTTCACGCTGGCAATTTTTTGATCGATAGAAAGAATACTTTCTTCTTTCTGAAAGCGGGCTACTTTGTTCTGGGCGCGCTTGAGATTGTATTTTACTACCTCGAGTTGCTCTTCGATAAAACCGGTTGTCTCTTTTGCCTTGCCGCGGGTAAAAAGCGTGTACTTTTCTATAAAAACATCGGATAAAGTGTTTACTATTTCTTTAACTAATACCGGATCATTCCAGGCGGCGCTTATTCTCAGAACATCAGAACCTTCTATTACCTCTACTTTAATCTTGCTTCTTAGTTTCTCTAAAACTTTTAAGGCCTCTTTTTTGGATTTAGCTTCAGCGCCAATACCCAGTTCATTCATCACCGTCTGTAAAATGACCCGCGACCTAATCCACATCGCTTCCGCTTCAAGGGACTCTTTGCTCAGTACCACCGGCTGGCCGGCTCCTTGCAGAAAAGCCGCCTGCTTTTGAATCCTGAGAGAGGTAGATGCCTCGTAAACGGGCTTCATTATCTTTGAGGTAACAAATGCCGCTAAAGCACAGCCAACAATCAGGATGAGGATAAGCGGCAGGCGCCTGACAATTATCCTGTGGATGGTCTTTAGGTAATCAGAGGTCGAGACTTGCTCCCGCCCTTTTTCCGGGCCCAATAGCCTTTGGTTCATAATGCGTGGTTCCTTAATTTTTAATCGTTTACCAGTCTATCCACATAGAAGATAGTCTGAATTGAAGGCATAATTTCAGAAATAATTTTATTAACACTGGCCACAAAGGACGAAGGCACAAAGACAATGTCGTTGGGATATAATTTTATATCCTGAGAAACATCTCCGCTATGGATAAGACGTTTTATATCCAGGGTAATTACCTGGGCTGTCGTCGGGTCATCTTTGTCAACTCTGACCACCTGCACTCTCTTTAAAGCGGCGCGGCTGTCATCATAGTTGCCGGCTAAGGCAATGGCTTCAAGCGCCGTCATCCTGCCTTTAAATTGATAAAGCCCTGGCTTGTTTACCGCGCCCAGCACGTAAATACGGTAATAGTTGTACTCCAGCACGGTTACTGTGACAGAGGGAATCTCTTTGACAAACTTGGAGAGACGCTCGGCAATCTTTTCCTGCAGTTCCGTGGGTGTAAGATCGGATGCCTTAACTTTGCCTATAGGATAAACCGTAGGTACACCGTTGGGGGGAACGGCGATAACCTGCTTTAGGTCCTCATAACCCCAGACACGTACCTCGACAACATCCGCAGGGCCTAGTTTATACTCTTCCGTAATATCACCCGCCGGTTCAAATCCGGCTTCTCTAAAGATAGTGCCGGGCTTGGGATTTTTGACGGACTTTATGCCGGGCATAGCGCAGCCCGCAAGTGCGGTACAAAAGATTATAAAGACTATAAATACTAAAGACTTTTTCATTACGCTACTCTCCTGTGTTAATGTAGAACTTTGACTAAATCCTCTTTTTTTATACGGTGATGCCCGCCCGGCGTTTTGTACGATTTCAGAACACCGGAATAGATATAATTTTTTATAGTGGACAGGCTTAGGTTAAGAAATTCAGCCGCCTGTTTTGGGGTCATATAATTTAATTGTATACTTATGTGTGTTTTTGACATAATAGTATAAGTTTAATTATTACTAGTAGTTAAAATCGTACAATATCGTGTAAAATTATATCAAAAACTTGTAAGCTTGTCAATGGAATATTTTGCTTTTCTTCTGGAATAACCCCTGTATAAGCGGGCTTTTAAACAATATAGCATATTTTACTATACGATTGGGGAAAGTCCAGCTAAAAATGAAGCTTTCCAGATTATAGATATAGCTCATGGTATAAAGCAGCTCATGGCTCATAGCTCATGGGTCATAGTAAAAAGCAAGATATGCAAAAAAGGCGCAAGGTATAAAAAAAATTTGACATATGCGTTTATTTATGTTAAGTTAGGCGTCAAGCATTGATAAAAAATAATAGTTGGAGGTTATACCATGGCGAACGTTTGTGCTGTATGCGGAAAAGGAACTACGGCCGGTAGAAGCATTAAAAGGCGCGGTAAGGCAAAGAAAGACGGCGGTGTCGGAAAAAACATAACCGGTATCTCCAGAAGAACATTTAAGCCTAATTTGCAAATGGTGAGGGCCAGTATTAATGGGCAAATCAAAAGGATGAACGTCTGCGTTAAATGTATCAAGGCGGGCAAGGTGTTGAAAGGCACAAAGCAGCAAGAGCGTAAAACGCAAGATACAGCTCATAGCTCTTAGCTCATGGTACAAAGCAGCTCATAGCTCATAGCTCATGGCTCATAGTAAAAAGCAAGATATACAAAAAAGGCGCAAGGTATAAGTCACAAGGGTTAAAAAGTAAGAAAATACAGGGCAAAAAAAGACAGAAAGATTAGGGCACAAGCAAAAAAACAAATCCAGTTCTTCCCTTTTTTGCATCAAATTTAGGGGAAGAATCTTTTTTTTGGCTATATACGCAACAAATTACCACTTAAAGACAAATAAATCTCTTGACAAATGGATTTATTTATTGTATGCTATGTATTGGTGAAAAAAGAGGTGTGAGTTGAAGAACTCATAATAAGAGTTAGCCCTGGTTGAGGTCCTGCCCTCCCCCTAAAAGACTAGGGCTACTTTTATGCCCAAATGAGGTATTTAGCTTTAAAGAGGATTAGCTACGGGATTAAATCCGGCAATTTTAGAGATTTGACCATTTTATCAAAGGTAGGTTCGCACTCTTTATACGCTTCCCGCGTAGTAGAATTGAGAACAAGAGCAAATATGTACTTGGAGCGGACAAAGTATATCCTTTTCTGATATACCCTTACTCCCCTCCAATCAAACTCGTCAACCATCTGATGTCCCACATAACCTGATATACATACCGGTTCTTCGCTTATAACTTCAAAATTTTTATCCGCTGAAGTCTTCAAGTGGGCAATTTCAACCTTAATCGCTTTCTCAGCCGTTACTTCATCATCAAAGTTTCTTTGCGCGGTAAAGACTACATTACTTATTAAGCCGGGCTTGAATGCCTGAATTAAAAAAATCTTGAGCCGGCCCGTAAACTCCCGCTTCTTATTCAACACCCAGCCCTCAGGCAAAGTTACAGAACAGCCGCACTTTTCATTATAATAAAATCTGTTGTCGTCCTCAATTATGGGCGGCTCTTCTTTGACGCCGCAATTAAGATTAATAATGGCTAAACTTATAAGTAAAAGCGCTAATACCTTGTTCAACGCGGACATAAGCTTACTCCTTTAGTTACTGACTATAACTCCCCGTAAATCCGCAAATAGTGTTTGCCTATGTGAAAAAAGAAAATGTATGCTATTATGCTGATTAAAAGTATCATATAGATGATACAGGCGGCGATGGAAATCTTTTTTGTCTTAGGGCTAAATTCAGTATTTCTCCATATGAGGGGTATGGCCGTTACGGGAAAAAATACACTTAATAAAATGATTAGCAATATATTGTTGTACCATGGAGCGACTTTATTGTTCCCTAATCCGGCTCCGCAAAACCTGCAGTAGTTATCCCGCGGGCCGGCTTCTTTTTGGCATTTATGACAAATCATTTACTCTATATCCCCGGCCCTTTTAAGGGCAAACTTTGTGCATAGAGGGCCTATGAGTTCATAGAAAACCGTGGTGGCTACGATAGTTGAAAAGATGATGTTGCCGACGTTGACACCGGCAATCTCTTCGGTGAAGGTTGACTTGGCTATTAACGCCAGGCCCAGGGCTACACCGGCCTGCGGAACAAGCCCCAGTCCGATATTTTTTTTCACATTAGAGCCGGCTTTTGAGAGATAGGCGGCAATTGTAGCTCCGCTTATTTTACCTACAAGGCGCATAAATATATAAACCAAGCCAAGGGCGCTTAATGATTTTAATAAAAGGACATCTAAGCTGACACCGGCCAGAACAAAAAACAACAAATAAAAAGGTGAATCAACGGTTCTTACTATATCAAAAAACTTAAAACTGGTTTTATTAATGTTAACCAAAACCGCCCCTAAAACCATATTCGCCAAAAGAACGGATAAGCCCAACCATATAGCTATGCCGCAGTTAAAGAGAATAAAACCCAGAGTGTAGATTAAAAGGTCCGCGGGGTTAGTGATAAAGCGGGACAGCTTTGATAGAACCCAGCCCAGGATGCCGCCCAAGACCAAAGCTCCGCCAATTTCAATACCCGCGTGAAGCGCCCCTGAAAGGGCCGAGGTTACTACAAACTCCTGCGCCCCGGCAAGGCTTTTAGCAATAGCGAGGCAAAAGGCGAACAGGATAATGCCCCAGGCATCATCAATGGCTACCACGCCCAAAAGCGTTTCGGTAAAGGTACCTCTGGCCTTGTACTCTCTGGTTACCATAACTATGGCGGCCGGAGCGGTCGCCGGAGCAATAGCGCCAAATATAAGGGCGATATAAAAAGGTTGTTTTAAAAAAAACCAGATACTAAAAGTAACGACTATCCAGGCGAGCAGCACCTCTCCAATAGAGATAGAAAGAACCGTCCTGCCTATTTTTCTGAAGCGTTCAAAGGAAAAATTCTGTCCTATGCTAAAGGCGATGAAGCTCAATACTACATTGGAGATTAAGCCGGATGAGGTTAAGATGCCTTCTGAAACTAAATTGAAACAGGCGGGGCCGATGATAATACCCAGCAATAAATAAGCGGTTATGGCGGGTATCTTTATTCTTCTGATTAAGTTTGCCGAAAGCAGGCCGGCTAAAAGAATAATCCCTAAGCTAAAGGCGGTGTTGATTTGCACTAAATTACCCCGCTCTCTTTAAATAAGGACAAAATTATGTCAAACAGGCAGATGATCCCTATTAGCTTGCCGTCCTCGGTTACGAAGAGCCTTTCCGTATCGTGTACCTTCATCTCGGAATAGGCTCGGTTTATTTCTTCATCAGGACTAATGGTCACCAGTTTTGATGACATTATGTCATCAGCCACCACCAGTATGCCCATCTCGGCCGAAATATCGGTTTCAAGAAGATTTTGCTCCTGAGGCGCGTCAATAAACGGGATTGTTTTTAATATCTGGTGTACCTCAGAACCATAAGGCTCAAAAACTTTAAGGATATCCGAGAAATCAATCAAACCTACCAGCCGGTTGTCGCTCTCGATTACGGGCAGTGTGTGAAAATTTTTCTCTTTGAAGGTTCTGATGATTTCCCTTAAAGGCGTACCCCGTCTGACAGTTACCACCTCTTTGGTCATATAGTCATTAACTTTCAAATTTTCACCCTCCAATCCGGGTATTTAATGTACAAAACTTTTAACTCTTTGTTACTCAAGCGGATTACTACTTCCCAAGCTGCCGTCCTGATCTAATGTAAACGTTGAAGTCGTACTATCACCGTCCAAGTCGCCTCTGGCATAAGCCAGAAAGGTCGTAGCCGGAGATCCAACCGTAACCTGGTACTGATAATAGATCTGGCCCTTGGGCTCAAATCCTATATCAATCCATCCCGCCTGGTCAGCAACCCAATCTCCCTTAACTCCGGCCGCTATTGCCGCCGGATTCACGGCACAGGCTAAGTAGACATCATTCTCAGCCTTATAGGCCTCTTCACAGGTTCGAATGGCACCCAGGTTTGATTTAGCTTCAGAGGTTTTGGCGCGATACTGAAAACTAATATAATTAGGTATTGCTATTGTCGCTAATAAAGCTATGATTGCTACTACAATCATCATCTCAATCAACGTAAAACCCCTTCTCTTTCTCATCTTTCTCACCTCCCTTTCCATACACCTCTCCTACTGTATTAAGTATACCACAATCTGCCCGCTTTGTCAAAAATAATTAACTCTCGAATTAACTTCATAATTTTTGAATAAGATCCTTCTTATCCAAAGCATCATTAACTTCTCTGTAATTAGTCCCAATAGAACCTGCCGATTCAACAACCTGCCCAACTAATTGGCTATTATCCCATAAAACCCAACAGCACTCCAATTGACCCAAGAATGATGGTCCTAATAAATGTAATTACCGGATCTAAAACTCCCAAAAAAAGCAAACCAATAATTATAAAAAAACCGTATGGTTCAAGTCTCGCAAGCTGATGTTTGGCATCATAAGGCAGAAATTCCATCAGGACCCGTGAGCCATCCAAAGGAGGAATGGGTATCAAATTGAATGATCCCAATATAATATTTATTTCCGCCGCAATCAAAAGTACGGGATAAAAGAAAGGGTTCGCGTAGACAGCTTGAAACTGAAGTAAAAATATTGCCAGCGTAGCAATAAGTATATTCGCGCCAACCCCCGCCAATGAAACGGCAATGATAGCCCGGCGGGAATTACTCAGATTTCCATAGTCAACAGGAACCGGCTTCGCCCATCCAAACCCTACTAAAAGAACAGCCAGCGCCCCCATTGGATCAATATGAAGCATTGGATTTAAAGACAGCCTGCCATAGTACTTCGCCGTATTATCACCAAACAACGAAGCCACCCAGCCATGGGCGATCTCATGAATAATAACTGAATAAAGAAGCACTGGCACCAATATAAAAAACGCTATTGGATTTGTAAATAAAAGTTGTATCAATCCCATATTTTTGTTATTTCTCCTTTAAAAGCTGTTTTGGAATAGAAATATCCGCTATGATCAACTCTCCGACGCTTGAAGGGCCGTCATTTTTAATAAATCCTGTCTTCGGCAAACCAAAAGTAACCGTTTTCTCAGCCTTTACGCAAATCCCAAGCATGCTTCCCGTATCAGCATCTAAACCCGAGGGTACATCTATTGCCAAAATAGGCTTTTTAGACCGGTTCATCAGCTTGATAGCTATACCATAAGGCTCTTTTATCTCACCGGACAAACCAATTCCAAAAATCGCGTCTACAATAAGTTGAGCATCTTTCAACTTTTCTTCAAAGAGCTCAAAATCTTTATCGGTTTTTAAAACTTTGATTTTTGCCTCCATTTTTCTCAAAATATCAAAGTTAATCTTCGCCTCCCCTTTTAACATGGAAGGCTCTCCTATCAAAAACACCTCCGCATCAACTCCGGCATTAATCAAATGCCTAACGCATACAAATCCATCCCCGCCATTATTACCTCTCCCACAAACACAAACCACCTTTTTATTGTCTTTGTCCAACAACATACCAAGCACAGTTTCAGCCGCACCCCTACCCGCGTTCTCCATTAAAATAAGCGAGGGTATGCCAAACTCCTCTATCGTCCGCCTATCTATCTCCTTCATCTCTCGAGAAGTTACATATCTCATATTTCCTTTTAATCCACTGTTACAGACTTAAGCCCTTTTAAATATTGATAGTAATCACTATCGGTTGTTAAAATTATAGTAGTTTTCTCATCAATCGTCTTTCGGTATGTTTCTAATGTCTTTAAAAAGGAGTAAAAAAGAGGATCCTTATTATACGCGTCAGCATAAATCCTGGTTGTCTCAGCGTCCGCCTTTCCTCTGATGCCCTGGGCCTTGCGATAGGCCTCGGAGGTAATTTGTTTTAATTCTTTGCCCATCTGGCCTTCAATCTCAGCCCGCTTTCCCTGGCCTTCAGAGCGATATTGTTCGGCAGCCCGCTTCCTCTCCGCGATCATCCTCTCATAGACCTTCTTTCTTACCACTTCAACATAATTAATGCGCTTGATGCGCACATCAATTAATTCAATGCCATATTGGGGAGCAATGACCCTGGCTTTTTCCAAAATCATACCGGCCAGAACTTGACGTCCTACCTTAATCTTCTCTAACGCCTCTTCAGTAACTACGATCTCTTCTTCCTCTTTAGTCTCGAGGATACGATTAGTATTCCTGATTGCTTCAACAAGGAGATGGCTGGCAATGGCATCGCGCGTAGCTGAATTGATGATATTATCTAACTTCGAATGCGCTCCCATTTCATTTCCTACCGCTTGTAAAAACTTCAAGGCATCGGAGATCCGCCAACGGGCGGTAGTGTCAATCCAGATATATCTTTTATCTTTGGTAGGAATTTGATTAGGGTCTCCATCCCAATTCAGAAGTCTTTTCTCAAAATACTGAGCCCGCTGGATAAATGGCGTCTTAAAATGTAAGCCGGCGGCAGTTATCGATTCACCCACAGGTTTACCAAACTGGGTAATTACCACCTGTTTGGTCTCATCAACAATATATACCGCGCCGCTTAAAAACAGAATTATTACCAAAACTACTAAAATCCCTAATATTCTTAAGATCCCTTTCATTATTGACTTCCCCCCTTCTGGCCTATATTTAATAACGGTAGAATTGAGGTCTGTTCAGGATCAATGATATATTTTTCTTTTGCCCTGGGTAAAACATTCATCATTGTCTCCAAATATAGCCTCTTCTGAGTTATCTCGGGCGCCTTTTTATATTCTGCCCAGGTATCTAAAAATCTCTCAGCTTCGCCCTTGGCGCGGTTTACTTTATCCAATTGATATCCTTCAGCTTGACGAATGGTCTTTTCCGCCTCACCGCGGGCTCGGGGAATAGTTTTATTATAAGCCTCCCAGGCTTGATTAATCATCCGCTCTTTTTCCTGTTTAGCCTCGTTTACTTCATTAAAGGCCAGCTTTACCTCATCAGGAGGATTGACATCCTGAAGTTTAACGGTATCAATCTGAATCCCGGCCTGGTAATTATCGAGTATCTTCTGGATCTCAATCTGAGCAAAGTCATTTATCTCCTCTCTCTTTGTGGTAAGCACTTCATCTACACAATAATCACCCACCAGCCGGCGCATGACTACCTCAGAAACATCCTGGACATTATCCACCGGGTCTCTGGTCTTAAAAAGCAGATCTGTGGCGGATTTGACCTTGAACTGCACTATCCAGCGCACATCCAGAATATTTAAATCTCCTGTAAGCATTATGGATTCTTCAGGATATTTACGGGAAGAATATTGTGTTTTTACCCCTGCACGCAGAGTTCTCATACCAAATTCCTGCGTAAATATCTTGGTTACCTTGATCTTGGTTACCTTATCAATTCCAAACGGAAGCTTTGCATGCAAGCCGGGAGAGGTGGTATAAGCATAGCGGCCGAATCTCTGCACCACACCTACTTCATCCGGCCCAATAGAATAAACTGAGCTTCCAGCAAAAATCAACAGAAAAACAGCCAAGACTATCAGCGGTAGAAATTTTCCGGTATCACCAAACTTTTCCCGCCCCACGTTGATAATATCATCCGGCCCACGAACATCTTTCCATTCCATATTTTTCTCCCTTTCTTTATCCCGCCTTTTCTACATCAAACGTGAAATAACCTTACCCATCTTTTTTCTGAACTTATTATCTTCTTCATCAATTTTGTAATCTAATCTTTATTAATAACTTGGATCATCTCATATAACCTGCCATAATCATGCTGATTGAAGTTCATTACTAACCGCGGTAGATTGAGGTATTCTTCTTTTTGAATTTCTTCACTCGTTGGAGGCGAAATCTTAATTTCACCCTTTGTTAAAATGTTTTTAAATTTTTGATTTATAAGCTTCAATGTCTTCCCGGAAATTTTTCTATTCAGTCTTAATACGGTCAAACCTGAAACATATCTTATCGAATGATATACTCTATAAAAATTTTCTATATATTTTATTGCCTCATCAACAGTTTTCACAATACGAAAAAGATTAAAATCTTCCTTTTTAATAAATCCATTTTTAACTAAGTGGTTATTTATAAAATGCTTCCACGCGGTCCAGTATGTCGAACCTTCCGATTCTATTAAAACTATAGGCCTGGGTTTAGATTTGCCGGTTTGGATTAAGGTAAGCATTTCGAACCCCTCGTCATGTGTACCAAATCCCCCGGGAAAAAGAGCGGTCGCGTCAGTCTCTTTAATAAAAATTAACTTTCTGGTAAAAAAATATTTAAAGTTAATTATTTTATCTTTTTCGTCTATATATGGATTGGGCTTTTGTTCAAAAGGAAGCCGAATATTCAGCGCGAACTCTGTACCGATTTTGGCGCCTTTATTACCGGCCTCCATAACCCCGGGGCCTCCTCCGGTTACGATCATGTAACCTTTTGCTGTCAGCTTTCGCGCGAATTCCTCAGCTGCCTTATATTCGGCTGATGTTTTTTTCGATCGCGCCGACCCAAAAATTATAGCCTTTTTGACAGCTCTATAAGGAGAAAATATCTTAAAAGAATATCTTAATTCTTTCAGCGTACTATTTACAAGCTTAAGGTCCCCCTTATCGCCTGATTCCAACCCCAACTTAACGGCGGTCGTAAGTATTTCACGCAACAGGCCTTCGGTCCCAGCAGAACCGGACTTCTTAGCAAGCTTATTTATTAAGCCGTCTATAACTCCATCACCAATTTCGTATTCTCTCGATATCTTCTTCATCATTTAACTCCTGCTTAAGCAAGGGGAGATCCCTTTTTCTCATTTATATCAGAAATCAGCCTAAAAAGCAAGTGAATTGCACTTGCTATGCATGTCTTATACCAAAAGAGGCAAAGTCTTAGAAATTGATATAAAAAACGTCAAAAAACTTGTTAATTTAAAGGCATGAATATATTAAGAAATAATATTTTTGAAGTTTATGTTAAGAAAAGCGCTATAGAATAATTAATGTCATTTTTTGGCAAGCGTAAATTATCCTTCTTTTGATAGCTTTTTGATTAAATATCTAAACCAAACAGCCTCAAGATAAATCTTGAGGCTGTAGAGTACATTTTCCATAGTCCTGCTTTTTGTCTCTTATCCTACTTCTTTTTTGCCTTTTTATCTTTTTTTGATTTCTTCTGTTTGCTCGCCTTGTTCTTATCCTTCTGCCCCTTGTCTCCCATTACACTCCCCCTTTTTTATAAATAGTGTTATTTTTCTTATCTTTTTTTCGCCCTTTTCTCAAGCCGTTTTTCTTTCAGTGTTTTTCCTCCCTCCTTCGTAATCACTTAAGCAAAGAGATTATTGAGTCGTACCCTTTTTCGACACAGAGCCTATTTCAGTTATATACAAATCTTCAACTTTTTTTCTAGCCCAAGAAGTTCGCCTAAGAAACGTCAGACTAGACTTGATGCTGGGGTCTTTTGCGAAACAGTTTATCCTGATTCTTCGAGCCAAATTTTCCCAGCCGATTTTTTCAACCAGATACACAAGGATCATTTCAAGGGTAATACCATGAAGAGGGTCTTTGTGTTTATTATTAATCATATCCTGCCCTTATTCCTTTTTCTGTTGCAAGAATATTATACCACAAAAAACTCATTGGCTCGTAGTAGGTCGGAATTACCCTTAGAAATCCATAAGATTTCCAGATTTTATTCGCCTCCGCCAATACTCCGTGGCTTGCTGCGGGGAGTTTCATTTTCCAGCTTGGATTAATTTTTTATATAACATTTCATACTGATCTGTCATTTTTTCAACACTAAAAAAATCCTCAACATGTTTTCTGCAATTCCATGGATCTAAATTTTTAACATCTTCAATTGCTTTCAATAATTCTTCAAATGAATCTACACCAAAACCATTTTTACCATTCACGATAATTTCCGGCACCGAACCTCGGTTGAATGCCACCACTGGTGTTCCACAAGCCAAAGATTCAAGCATGACCAGGCCAAATGGCTCCTCCCAATCAATAGGAAACAATAAACACGCTGCGTCACCATACAACGATTGCTTACGTGAGCTATCTGCTAAAGGCTCATAAATAATTTGCTTATTGTCTATGAAGGGTTTAATTTCTTGCTCAAAAAACAATTTGTGGGCATCATCTATTTTCCCAACTATAAATAATTTCCGCCGAAGTCTGATTGCGGCTTTGATTGCAGTATCAGCTCCTTTATTCTTACTTATATTTCCGATAAATAATAGATAGTCTTTTTTGTTATCCCCAACTTGAAAATGATCGACATCAATACCATTATGGACATAACCATCTACTTTAAGTCCTTTCATTCTTTTACATTGATTCTGACTCACCGCCATAAAGGTACACGCATCTTTATAATATTCAACAAAAGTACCATTTTTGCTGGTGAAATCATTATGTAAAGTAGTGACAACTGGCGGTTTTGCATATTTAGAGAATGGCAAACCATAGAATCCTATATGACTATGAATGATATCAAATGAATCTGCATCTTGAAATGCAAAATTTGCATTTGCTATACAAAATTCCGGAGAATCTTTCCCAAACCCTAAAGCTTTTTTGAATAATGATTTCAATCTGGCACTTGTTTTGGAATCTCCGGATGCATATAAAGTAACTTCATGCCCACGTTTAACTAAACTTTCCGTTAATGAACTAACAATCAGTTCAGCTCCGCCATAACTAACAGGCGGTAAGCTTAAACAAATGGGAGCTATTTGTGCAATGCGCATATTTTTCTCCTTATACCCAACTTTCCTATCTTTACCCGGTAAGGTTTCTTGTGCAAATCCTATTTTTTATCCTTAATCCTGTTTGTAAATCCTGTTTTTGCGTGTTACCCGCCTTATACTACAAAATATCAAATTTAGACAATTCCTCCAGATATTCCCATCTCGCAAAGGCATCATGAATTTCAACATCCAGAGACTTTAACCTCCCCTTAGCCTGAGCAATCTTTTTTGGATCTTTTTGGTAAAAAGCACCATCCGCCAAAAGGACGTAAATCTCTTTCTGCTCTGATTCGAGTTTTTCAAGTTTATCCGGGAGAGATTCCAATTCATGCCGTTCTTTAAAGGACAGCTTCTTTTTGACAACCGGTTTATCCGGCGTTGAGATTTTTTTGCCGGCCCTTATCCTTGGTTTTTCCCGCGAAACACTCGCCTTGCTCTGAGTTAACCAGTCATCATATCCACCGGGGTATTCCTTGATGAGCCCGTTACCTTCAAGCGCCATTGTAGAAGTTACCACATTATTAAGAAATGCCCTGTCGTGGCTGACCAAAAGCAGTGTACCTGAATACTCCAGCAGCAACTCCTCTAAAAGCTCCAAGGTCTCAATGTCAAGGTCATTAGTCGGTTCATCCATAACTAATAAATTAAACGGCTTACTGAAAAGCCTCGCGAGAAAAAGACGGTTACGTTCGCCTCCGGAAAGAACCTTAACAGGTGAACGGGCCCGATCCGGAGAAAAAAGGAAATTCTGGAGATAGCCGATTATGTTCTTAGGTTTGCCGTTAATCATAATCGTTTCCCCGGCGCTGCATACATTTTCTATTACTGTTTTGTCTTCATCTAATTGCTCGCGAAGTTGGTCATAATACGCAACCTCAATATTGGTTCCCAAGATTACCTTGCCTGTTCGCGGACGAATTTCTCCCATAAGAATTCGCAATAATGTTGTTTTGCCGCTGCCGTTGGGCCCGATAACCCCGATTTTGTCGCCGCGCGTAATCCGGGTTGAAAAATCATGAATTAAACAATTATCCTCATAGCTAAAATTTACATTAACCGCCTTGATAACACGGCGGCCCGAAAAATCACTCTTCAGCGCGTTGAAATGAACTTGCCCGATCGCCTTACGCTGAGCCTTCTTTTCTTCACGCAAACGCTCCAACGCTTTAACCCGCCCTTCATCACGGCAGCGGCGGGCCTTAACTCCCTGCCTGATCCAAACCTCCTCCCGGGCTAATTTTTTATCAAAATTATCTTGGTGCGTTAGCTCTGTGTCTAATGCCATTTGCTTGCGTTGAAGAAAAGTCTTATAATCACATGCCCAACTAAATAGTTTTCCGCGATCAAGCTCGATAATCCTCTTGGCCAAATTCGTCATAAACCTACGGTCATGGGTAACAAAAAAAACAGTTCCCGAATAGGAAACCAGAAAACTTTCCAGCCAGCCAATTGACTCAATATCCAGATGATTAGTCGGCTCATCCAAAAGCAAGACATCCGGTTTTAAAACCAGAGCCTTAGCCAAAAGGACGCGCCGCTTCTGCCCTCCGGATAAAGATTCAAATTCGCTTTCCGAATCAAGCTTCATCTTGGTAATAATATATTCTACCTGATTACTGAGATCCCACCCGGCAGTGCGGTCCATCTCTGAATGCAGCCTGTCAAGCCGGCGCATTAATTCAGGAGCATGTTCGCTGTGAAGACGATGGGCAAGATGATGATAATCAGCTAAAAGAGCCGCGCTCTGCCCTAATCCGGAGAGGACAATATCAAAAACATTTCCCGTAATATTCGGCGGTACTTCCTGAGGTAAATGCGCGGCCTTAAAACCCTTTTGATAAACAACCTTGCCTTTATCAGGTGATAATTGGCCGGCAATAACCTTTATCAGGGAGGTTTTCCCCGTGCCATTACGGCCCAGAAGAGCCACCTTTTCTCCGGGTTCCAGTTGTAAGTTCAACTTATCAAAGATAAGCGGCCCGCCAAACGCAAGTGTAATTTCCTGTAAGCTGATTAACGCCATATTTTATTTCAAAACCTCTTTACCCGCGCCCTATAGGCGCCGGTCCGTATTTCTATTCTACTCTTTCCAGAGATATCCTTTTCAAATCAACATCAATATCCAAAACTGTTACTTTAACCGTATCCCCTACGGATACAATTTCATTGGGATCCCTTACAAACCGCCTGCTAAGTTTAGAAATATGAATCAGCCCGTCCTGATGCACTCCGATATCTACAAAAGCGCCGAAATTAGTTACATTCGTCACTTTCCCGATAAGGCTCATTCCCTGCTTAAGATCTGTAATCTTGTTTATTTCCGCGGAAAATTCAATACTTTCAAACTCCTTACGCGGATCAAACCCCGGCTTTCTTAGTTCTTTTAAAATATCAGTCAGCGTAGGAGCCCCGAATTTTTCCGTAATATATTGAGTGATATCTATGGTGTTAATAACCGCGTCATTACCGACAATATCCCTTAGGGCAATCTTCTTATCCTTTGCCATCTTCTCCACAATATGATAAGCCTCCGGATGAATAGCGGAATTATCCAATGGATATTCGCTCTCGCGTATCCGCAAAAAACCCGCGCACTGCTCAAACACCCGGGGGCTAAGGCGAGCTATTTTTTTAAGCTCACTACGGGTTTTAAAAGCACAATTTTCACTTCTGTATTTTATAATATTTTCGGCAACCGTTTTATTAATCCCCGACACACAAGAAAGAAGTTCACGGGAAGCGGTATTGAGCTCAACTCCCACATAATTAACACAGGATTCAACTACAAGCTCCAGCGATTTTTTTAATTCCTTTTGATTGACGTCATGCTGGTACTGCCCCACGCCTATGGCTTTGGGATCAATCTTTACCAGCTCCGCCAATGGATCCTGCAATCTTCTGGCAATACTTATAGCGCCTCTGACCGTCACATCAAGATCGGGAAATTCACCGCGCGCCGCCTCTGATGCCGAATAGACCGATGCCCCAGCCTCATTCACCACCACAGACTTAACGCTTAGTTTATGGCTTTTTAAAATATCCCGCGCAAAAATATCCGTTTCTTTTGATGCCGTACCGTTTCCAATCGATATAAGCTCTGCTTCATATTTATTAATAAAGGCCAGCAAAATCTCTTCCGCCTCCATCTTTCTCTTCGTCTCATGCGGATATATCGGTTTATATTCCTTAAAATTGCCCTGGGAATCAATGACCGCCACTTTACATCCAGTCCTAAATCCCGGGTCAATTCCGA
>JAGLLT010000030.1 GCA_023140385.1 Candidatus Omnitrophota bacterium | reverse complement strand
CGGATTTAGGATTTAGGATTTCCCTTTTAATTCTTAATCTTCTTGCTTTTATTTTTAAGCTATCGTTTTACGCTTTTCGCTTTACATTTTACGCTTCTTTCATTCCGGAACAAGGGTGGCCACGGCAACCACCTTATCTCCGGCTTTTAAGGAAATAAGCTTCACGCCCTGAGTGTTTCTGCCTATCGACCTAATATCTTTAACCGCGCACCTGACTACCATGCTGGTTGAAGTAATAACCATCAGCTCATCCTCATGCGCCACATTTTTTATGCCCACCACCATACCGTTTCTGGCGGTAACCTTAATGTTAATAACCCCTCTGCCGCCTCGTGACTGCGTCCTATACTCTTCAACAGATGTCCTCTTAACAAAGCCCCCTTCGGTCACCGACAACAAAGAAGCGTCCTTGCCGCTAATAACCATACCTATACAGCTGTCATCTTTATCCAGCCTAATGCCTCTGACGCCGCTCGCCGTACGGCCCATATTTCTTACGTGAGATTCGTTAAACCTGATGCTTTTGCCCATCTTCGAGGCCAGGACAATCTCGCTATTGCCGTCGGTCAGGCCGCAGGAAATAAGCTTGTCGTCTTCTTTGATGGTAATGGCCGCGATGCCTCCTTTTCTTGGATTGCTATAGGCTGAAAGCCTTGTCTTTTTAATGACTCCTTTTTCCGTCGCCATAACCAAAAACCTGTCCTCGGAAAAGGCGGAAACACAGACAAAAGAGGTTACTTTTTCATCTTTTGATACCTGAAGCAGGTTAATCACGGCCCGCCCCTTAGACGCCCTGGCGCTCTGGGGCACCTCGTAAACCTTCAGCCAATAAACCTTTCCCTTGTCGGTGAAAAATAAAATATAGTCGTGTGTCGAGGCAATAAATAAATGCTCAACAAAATCTTCGTCCTTCAGCTGGCTCCCCATCACACCTTTACCGCCGCGTTTCTGCTGTTTGTATGAAGATATTGGTATGCGTTTTATATAGCCGGCGTGACTCATAGTAATCACCATGTTCTCTTTGGCTATCAAATCCTCTATTTCAATATCTTCAACCTCTCCTATAATATCCGTCCTCCTCGGGTCACCGTACTTATCTTTGATTTCTAAAAGGTCTTTTTTTATTATTTCCATGACCTTCTTGGGATTTTTGAGAATAGATCGCAGCATCTCAATTTTTTTGATAAGCTCTAAGTACTCTTTCTCAATTTTATCTCTTTCAAGGTTAGTAAGCCTTTGAAGCTGCATCTCAAGAATTGCCTGCGCCTGTATTCCGCTTAAGCCAAACTTTTTTATCAGGTTTTCTTTAGCTATGGCGGGCGTCTTGGACTGTTTAATTACCTTTATTACCTCATCAAGATGCTTAAGGGCGATTTTCAGCCCCTCCAGAATATGCGCCCGGGCCTCCGCTTTAGCCAGATCAAACTTTGTCCGGCGAACAATAACGTCTTTGCGGTGATCTAAAAACAGAGAGAGAATTTGTTTGAGATTTAAAACCTTAGGTTGATTGTTTACCAACGCCAGCATTATAACCCCAAAGGTTGTCTCCATCTGGGTGTGTTTGTATAGGCGGTTAAGAATAACCTGGGCAGAATGGGTTTTGCGCAACTCAACAACCACCCTGATGCCCTCCTTAGAAGACTCGTCTCTCAGGTCGCTTACGCCCTCTACTCTCTTTGATTGAACAAGGTCCGCTATCTGTTCTACCATATTAACCTTGTTTACCTGATACGGCAGTTCGGTAATAATTATAGACTCTTTGCCGCTTTGATGCGTTTCAATATAGGCCTTGGCGCGAATTCGCAGCTTTCCCCGCCCGGTTAAGTAGGCTTGCCTAATGCCTTCTCTTCCGCAAATAGTACCGCTCGTCGGAAAGTCGGGGCCCTCAATATGTTTCATCAGATCCCTAATGGTAGCTTCGGGCTCATCAATCAATTTAATCACCGCCGCCACCACTTCACCTAAATTATGAGACGGTATGTTGGTTGCCATACCAACCGCGATGCCGCTTGAGCCGTTAATTAAGAGGTTGGGGATGGCTGCGGGAAGAACCTTTGGCTCTGTAAGTGAATTATCAAAGTTGGGACCAAAGTCAACGGTGTTTCTATCAATATCTCTCAACATCTCGTTTGATATGGTTTCTAATTTTGCTTCCGTATAACGCATCGCCGCCGGCGGATCGCCGTCAATGGAGCCAAAGTTTCCCTGCCCTTCTATAAGCGGGTATCTGAGGGAAAAGTCCTGCACCATTCGTACCAGGGCGTCATAAACGGCCGTATCTCCGTGGGGATGAAAGCGGCCCAGGCAGTCACCGACAATTCGAGCGCACTTTTTATAGGGCTTGTTGTGCCAGAGATTAAGGTCTTTCATGGCAAAAAGGATTCGCCGGTGAACCGGCTTAAGCCCGTCTCTGATGTCCGGCAGTGCCCGGCCGACTATAACGCTCATCGCGTAGTCAATGTATGAGCGCTTCATCTCGTCTTCAATATATACAGGTATAATCTTTTCGCCCTTGGTGTACATAACTGTCTTTTTATCCTTTCACTTAAATATCTATGTTGGCTTCCCCGGCGTGTCTTTCAATAAACGCTCTTCTTGGCTCAACTATATCCCCCATTAAAATAGTAAACATTTCGTCAGCCTTAACCGCGTCTTCAAGGGTTACTCTTAAGATGGTTCTGCTTTCAGGATCCATGGTTGACGTCCAAAGCTGGTCCGGATTCATTTCTCCCAGGCCTTTATATCTCTGAATAGCCAGCCCCTCTTTGCCGATGTTTTTTACCTTTTTTAGTATCTGCCGAAGGTTATAAACAAACACCTCCTTACCTTTATCGGTTATGAGTTTGTAGGCGGGCTTTCTTTTGTCCTTACCAGCCGCTTCTTCCGCGCCCGCGCTATCAGCTTCTTCATAATCGCCAATATCAAGATCAAATCTTTGAAGCTTCTGGATTAACTCCTTCAGGTCCGGCGCTTCATAAAACTCAACTACATCCACGCCGCCGCCCCGCTTGTCACCGTTTGGTTCCATGCCTTCTTCTAATAACTCCACACCGGCTCCTACGGCTTTTTCCCGCTTTTTAACAAGGTCGGCTAACTCTTTGTCGCTAAAGAGGAAAAAGTATTCCTCCTCCACTTTTACCCTATAAATAGGTAGTTTTTTGGTCTTCTTATCTATTTTATCCAGATAATTCGCAATCGGTACTCCCTTTTTCTCGATACTATGAGCAAGCTGCTCAACCTCCAACAAAATATTCAATATACTTTCCAGTTGTTTATCGGTGTAGGTTTTTTCGGTCCCCTTTTTTCCCTTTAACCTACAAAGCTTTGTACCCTCTAATCCCATATCGATTAAAATGCTGTTCATTTGGTCCTCGGTGTTAATATACTCCTCCCGCTTACCCCTCTTTATTTTATAAAGCGGTGGTTGGGCAATATATATGTGGCCTTTTTCGATAAGCTCCTTCATTTGGCGATAAAGGAGGGTTAAGAGCAGGGTTCTTATATGTGAACCGTCAACATCAGCATCGCACATCAGAACAATTTTATTATATCTTACCTTTTCCGCGTTAAAATCATCACCTATACCGGCCCCAAGGGCCATTATAATGGTTTTTATTTCCTGATTGTTTAACATTTTATCAAGGCGTGCTTTTTGAACATTTAATATCTTGCCTTTTAAGGGAAGTATGGCCTGAAAACGCCTGTCCCTGGCTAATTTAGCTGAGCCGCCGGCAGAGTCTCCCTCAACCAGATACAGCTCGCATAAGTCTGGGTTTTTTTCTGAGCAATCAGCTAATTTGCCCGGCAAAGAACTCATCTCAAGCGCCCCTTTTCTGCGCGTTAAATCCCTTGCCTTTTTTGCCGCCTCTCTGGCTCTGGCGGCATTAACGGCCTTATCCACAATTTTATTAGCTGTGGCTGGATTTTCTTCAAAGTAATTACTTAGAAACTCATTAACGCAGGAGGTAACCAGTCCATCTACTTCACTATTACCCAATTTGGTTTTAGTTTGTCCTTCAAATTGCGGGTCGGGGATTTTAATACTTATAACGCAGGTTAGCCCCTCCCTAACATCTTCTCCGGAAAAAGAGGGCGCGTTGTTTTTAAACAACCCTTTGTTTTTCGCGTATTGATTGGTGGCTCTTGTTAGCGCCGATTTAAAACCGCTTAAATGGGTGCCGCCTTCAATGGTATTAATGTTGTTGGCAAAAGTGAATATGTTTTCCGCGTAACCATCATTATACTGCAGTGCCACCTCAAGGCTCATATTATCAAGTTTTTTCTCCATATATACTACTTTTTTGTGGCGCGGCGTCTTGTTTTTGTTTAAATTTTCTACAAAAGAAACTATGCCGCCGTTAAACTTAAAAATGTTTTCTTTTTCGCTTCCCTCGTCGTGTATTTTTATTTCTATGCCTCTATTAAGAAAAGCCAGCTCTCTTAAGCGTTTAGTAAGCACGTCATAGCTAAACTCTGTTACCTGAAAAATTTCTTTATCCGGCTTAAACATTACCTTGGTGCCCGTTTTCCCGCTCTTACCAATAATTGTCAGTTTGGTAACCGGCTTTCCTCTTTCATACCTCTGATGATAAACCTTGCCGTCCCTTCTAACCTCAACCTCAAGCCACTCAGAAAGGGCGTTTACCACACTAACACCCACGCCGTGCAGGCCGCCGGATACTTTATAAACCCTATGATCAAACTTGCCGCCCGCGTGAAGAGTGGTCATAACAACTTCTACAGCCGGTTTGTTTTTTGTTTTATGTTTATCAACCGGTATGCCCCGTCCGTTATCCGCCACCGTTACGCTGTTATTTTGATGAACGGTAACATTGATTTTATCGCAAAAGCCGGCCATGGCTTCATCTATAGAGTTATCCACCACTTCATAAACTAAGTGATGAAGGCCTCCGGCGGCTGTGTCGCCTATATACATTGCCGGTCGAAGCCTAACCGCTTCTATTCCCTCTAAAACCTGAATAGTTTTAGCGTCATACGCTTTTTCTTTTTTATCTGTCTTCTTTTTTACCGCTTGCATGTTTTATCTCTCCCATCCTAAATCTTATGTTTTCTATTTCTTCTTCTCCTATAATGCTTCTCAGTTTTTTCAATATATCTTTTTTATGCCTTCTTTCAATTTCAAACAGCCAGCCGGAGCTATCAACCTCTACAATTAAAATTTTATTTATAAAACTTACGGGGTTGGTATGTTTTTTTATCCTTTCGTCTACTTCTGCCGACCAAACATCTAACACTTGATTGTTTTTAGATGATATTTTGCTATCTAAATCACTAACAACCTTATTTAATATAACTTTTATTAATTCAGGCCTAACCTTTTTCATACTAACTGCATAGGTAGGACTATAAAGATATTTTCATCGCCGGATCTAATTACCGCCGGCTTTTGCGGATCAACCACCTCTAAGCTCACCATCTCTTCTTCTAAAACCTTTAACACATCTAATAAATATACCGGATTAAAACCTATACTCATTTCATTACCGCCATACTCTATATCTAACTCATCCTTAGCCTCTCCTAAATCAGGCGAGTTTTTTGAAAGTATCATTTTATTTTTTAAAATATCCACCTTTATCGCTTTTGAATCCGGATTAGTAAAAAGGGCAACTCTTTTTATGGCTCTCAAAAAATCTTTTTTATTAACGCGCACCTTGTTTTTTACGGGTTTAGGTATAACTTGCGTGTAATCAGGAAAATCCCCTTCAATAAGGCGGGATATTATGGTTATTCCATTAAATTCAAAACATATCTGATTATCGCTGAAAATAATCCTTACTTCACCTCTAATTGATAGATTTCTACTTAACTCATATATGGTTTTAACTGGAATAACCGCCTTTTTCTTGAATCCTTGCGGGAGGTCTTGTTTTTTCTTCACTAACGCGAGTCGACGGCCGTCAGTAGATATCATTCCAATAACCCCTTCTTCAACTTCCAATAATATTCCATTTAAAATATACCGAGTTTCATCTTTTGAGATAGCGAATACTGTTTTCTCAAGTATGTTTTTCAGGACTGCCTGCTGTATTACAATAAACTCCTTATTTTCAAACGCCGGTAGTTTAGGAAATTCATCTTTAGATATCCCCATTAATTTAAAGTACGCCTGTTCTGATCTAATATGTGTAGAATTGTTCTTTTTAACCACAATATCCACTTCATCCCCCGGCAGCTCTCTAATTATATCACTGAACTTTTTGGCGGGTATAGTTACAGCTCCATCCTCTTCAGCCCTAACGTCTACCGCACAGCTAACACCAAGATCAAGATCTGTGGTAGTTAAGTGCGCTTTATTTCCCCTTACATCCATTAATAAGTTAGATAATATAGGAAGAGTTGACTGTGTTGAGATAATATTTTGTACAATTTGAACACTTCTTAATAAGTCATCCCTTGAAAGTTTAATTTTCATTACCATTCCCCAATTATGATATATTATTTAATTATTAAAAAACCGTAGTAATAGTAATAACCCTGTTGATATGTTAGTAACCGCGTAACCTGCAATTTTGACATTACTTATAAGCTTTTCCCTGTTCTTACATTATGTGAATAACGGTTAAAAAGGTCTAAAAAAATACAGCGATAGGCGTTTTTTTAAAGTTATCAACATATTATCCACAACTAACCCCTAATATCTGAGGTTAGTTTGTTAATAAGAGCTTTTTTATCAGGATTCTCATTTATTATCTTATTAATTTTGTCATAAGCATATAAAACTGTTGTGTGATCTTTTCCGCCAAAGGCTTCTCCAATCTCCGGCAAAGACCCGTCGGTTAATTCTCTGGATAAATACATTGCTATTTGTCTGGGAAAGGCTATGGCCCGAGTTCTTTTTTTTATCTTCATATCAGATATTCGGATATCAAAATGCTCCGCCACCTTCTTTTGAATTAAGTCAATGGTAATGCGCTTTTCTTGTTCAAAAAAAAGAGTTTCTTTTAATACTTCTCGCGCCAAATCAAGTGATATTTCCCGGCCTATCAATAAAGCGTAAGCAACCACTCTAATTAGCGCCCCCTCAAGCTCTCTAATATTAGACTTTATTTTTTCGGCGATAAACGATGTAACCTCATTGGGAACCGTGATAACTTCTTTTTCAGCTTTTTTTCTTAAAATTGCCATTCTTGTCTCAAAGTCCGGCGGCTGTATGTCGGTGATTAAGCCTCCCTCAAAGCGCGAGACAAGCCTTTCTTCAAGGGCCGGGATATCTTTTGGCGGGCGGTCACTGGATATAACTATTTGTTTGTGAGCTTCGCGTAAAGCGTTAAAGGTGTGAAAAAACTCTTCCTGCGTACTCTCTTTGCCGGCTATAAACTGAATATCGTCGACCAAAAGCACGTCGACGTTTCTATATTTTTCTCTAAACTTTAAAGTGGTTCTGTTTTGAATGGCATTTATTAGCTGATTGGTGAACTTTTCGCTGGAAATGTAAAAAGGCTTGATGTGGGGTGAATGACTTATGAGGTGATGGCATATGGCCTGCATAAGATGAGTTTTGCCCAAACCAACTCCGCCATATAGAAATAATGGATTATAGGCGGCGGCCGGTTTTTCAGCGACAGCCAAAGAGGCCGCGTGCGCGAAGCGGTTAGATGACCCCACTACGAAATCATCAAAGGTGTATTTTGGATTTATATTAAAAAGCGCCAAAGCCGGTTTAGGCGCGTGAGAAGGATTGGTGATTTTTTCCTGCGCCCATCCCGCCCGCTCCTCGTTTATAATATAATTAACGCCAATATTTTTACCGGCCAACTCCGATAGGGTTTGCGCTATTTTTTCAGAGTAGTGTTCTTCCAGCCAGCCCTTAAAGAATTTATTAGGAACCTCTACGTTTATAATATCGTCTTTAAAAGAAACGGCCTGAGTTGGAGCCAGCCAGACGTTAAAACTCTGTGGATTAAGCTGTCCTTTTAAAACCAGCTTGAGTTTTCTCCAGACATCCTTTGAAAGCAATATAGCCATAATTATTTTTGGGTGTGTATAATTTGTTAGTAATTATTTATAACTACCGCTTGATATATAATAACTTACGATGAAGCCACGCGCGGCTGGTGGGCTTAAAGCAAAAGTTATTAACAGTTTTCCACAAGATGCTCACAGATCTGCATTCGGCTATATTATAGCAAACAATTTTTTGATTGCAAGAAAAAACTACAACTTTATAAAATTAAAATAGCGAATGATTAATAGCGGATAGCAAATAGCGCTTAGCGGATAAACAGGTGAGTTGGTTTTTTTGCTTTTTATGTGTTTTATGCGCTAAGCGCTAAACGCTATACGCTACTCGGAACGCCATACGCTATTTTTCCTTGACTTGCTTTTTTTGTGTGTTATAATTTACGGTATTATGAAGAAAAATCTCAAGCCGACTTCCAATAGAAAAAGAAACAGAAAACACGGTTTTATGAAGAGAATGAAGACGAAAAGCGGCAGGAGGATCCTTAAGGCCCGACGACAAAAGGGCGCCAAGAAGCTTTCTGTTTAACTTAAGTCTCTGTATTTCTCAACCGGACAAAGTGAAAAAAGAGGGCGCGGTTCACGCGCTCGTCTGTTTTTCGAGGAGCAATGGTGCGGGCGTCTCAAACAGTATTAATCTTGATTATACAGTTTTATCGTCGACATTTTACCTCGCACAGAATGCCCGCGTGCAGATTTTATCCAACCTGCTCCGAGTATGCCATAGAATCGATAAGAAAAAACGGTGTCTTTAGGGGCGGATTAAGAGCGCTTTTGAGGGTAATAAGATGCCATCCATTCACGGCCGGGGGATACGATCCTCCCCGCCAAAAGCAGGAGAAGTTATTAATAGATGAATGATCAGAAGAGATTTATTTTGGCTATTGCCTTAACGGTTGCGATTTTAGCAGCCTTTTCTTTTTTTAATAAAAAACCGCAAATTGATACACAGGCTGTAGTAGAAAAACAAAGCGCGGAAAAGCTGATTGTAGCCGAAGACGCGGCCGGCCGGCCGGCGGGGGATGTTTTATCTGTACCGCCCAAAAGCTCCGATAAAAAGACAATTGAAACCAAGATAGAAACAGACTGTTTTAATATAACATTAACGAATAGGGGAGGGTGCATAAAAGAACTTTATCTCAAAAAGCCGGGTGACAGCTTGCCGGTTAGATTGCTGTATGCCGCGGAGCTGGGCGAGGGCTCTCTTGAAATAAAAAAAATTGGAGGGCTGCCAAGCACAGAGGCCGTCTACGAGCTTACAAATCACAGCAATAACTCTATTACCTATGTTTATGAGGAAAAAAACAACTACCGCATAAAAAAAAGGTTTATTTTTCCTAACACTAATTATAATATAGAGTTAGAGATATCAATTGAGAATCTTTCTAAGGGGGACAAGTTTTTCTCTTATATGCTGTCAGGTCCCAGCGGAATAGACAGAAGCCTGCCGCTTGATAAGCGCTTTACTAACATTGGCTCTTTTGCGGGCGGCGTTCTTAGGTGGCAAAGCTTGCGCGATGCCATTTCTCTTGGAAAGAGGGGAAGCGAGCTCGAAATTACCGGCGAGAACGACTGGCTTGTTTTGAGAAACACCCACTTTTCAACTATCATAACAGCTTATCAGAAAACGAGTTGCGGATATATGCGCTGGCTGGGCAAAGACAAGGAGCAGAGCGATCGATGGTCTATAGGTATAAAAACGGAAGAGTTTATTATACCTCAAGGCGGCCGCGTGATTCATGAGTATGCCCTATACGCGGGGCCCACCGCCCTTACCTACCTTGAGCCGTTAGGACTGGCAAAGGCCTTTAATTACGGCAAGCTCAACTTTTTCTGTCAACCCCTAATTAAGGTGTTAAACTTTTTTTATGGCCTATCTCATAATTACGGGTTGGCGATTATAATGTTGGTTGTTTTAATTAGCGTATGCACCTTCCCCTTAACCCTCAAAAACGTTAAGTCTATGAAGCAGATGCAGGCCGTTCAGCCGCATATGGCGAAGCTGAAAGAGCTTCATAAAGATGATAAGCAAAAGCTTCAAGCGGAGATGATGAAGTTTTATCGTGAGCACAAAATAAATCCCCTAGGCGGCTGCCTACCCATGTTACTTCAGATGCCGATATTTATGGCTCTCTATATAACTCTGGCGAGGTCTTCAGAGCTTGCGGGTTCTAACTTTATGTGGATAAAAGACTTATCGCAACCCGATGCTTTCTTTCCTTTTCCGGCAAAGTTGCCAATTTTAGGAGACAACTTTAATCTTTTGCCGATTATTATGATTGGAGCCATGATTCTTCAGCAAAAAGTTTCAATGGGAGTAAAGTCAACCGGGGCCCCTGGCAGCGAACAACAACAAAATATGATGTTATTGATGCCGGTTGTTTTTGGATTTATGTTTTATAGCTTGCCGTCGGGGTTGGTGTTATATTGGACAACTAACGCCCTTCTTATGACCGCGACGCACTATTTAATTCAAAGGCGAATGACTAATAACAGTGCGCTGACAGCACCCACAGAAGCGGGGGTTTAAGAAGTGCTTATAAAGATAATTGATGTGAGTGGCGCTACTGTTAAAGACGCGATAAAGAAAGCCCTGAAGAAGCTAAGTGTGACAAGAAGCCAGGTTGAGGTTAAGGTGCTGGCAGAGGGAAACAAGGGCCTGTTTGGAATGAATGGTTCAAGGCGGGCCAAGGTAAGGGTAACTCTAAAAGAACATAGCGGGCAATGTTCCACGTGAAACATTTCTGGGGGATATATGGGCAAGGTTGTAGCTATATGCAACCAAAAGGGCGGTGTAGGCAAAACAACTACCGCTATTAATCTTTCGGCCTATCTGGCGATACTCCACAAAAAAATTCTTCTTATAGATATGGATCCCCAGGGCAATGCTACCAGCGGCCTGGGTGTTAATAAGGCGGCCATTAATAACAGCATGTATGGTGTCCTTTTGGGCAATATTCAGATCTCTGAAGCCATCAAAAATATACATATAGACAATTTTTTTATTGCGCCGTCTAATGTAGATTTAACCGGTTTAGAAATAGAGCTTGTAGGTGCTGTAGCCAGGGAGTATAAGCTAAAAAACGCTCTCAAAGAGGTCGCTGAGCTCTACGATTATATAATTATTGACACACCACCCTCCTTAGGCCTGCTGACAATCAACTCGCTGACCGCCTGCGACTCTCTTTTGGTACCCTTGCAGTGCGAATACTACGCGCTTGAAGGCCTGACCAAGCTTTTAGAAACTATAAAGTTAGTAAAAGATAATTTGAACGCCGGAATTGAAATGGAGGGCATTATCCTCACCATGGCGGACTTTCGTACTAAGCTTACTCACGAAGTAATAGATGAGATCCGGTCTCATTTTGGAGAAAAGGTTTATAAGACAATTGTTCCGCGCAACATAAGATTAAGCGAGGCACCAAGTTATGGATTGCCGGTAGCATTATATGATGAAGCCTCTGTGGGAGCACAAAAATATAAAGAGCTTGCGGAAGAGATATTAGAGCGGCATATTATAATAAGTAGCGAAGAGAAAGAGATTGATGAAAGAAACCAGAAGATTTCCGAAGGAGAGCAGGCAGGGTCTCGAGGTTAGCCGGTTGGCTATTGCCAGTTTTGTGGTGGGTATAATAATTTTTGTTCCGCTATATAATTTTGAGAAGGCCATGGTAGCGGCTATTTTTGGGCTTGTTGCTATGCGGGAGATAGGGTTGGGCAAAAAGTCGGGACGCGGATTTGCTGTTTTTGGTATTGCGCTCAGCTTCTTGTTTGTGGCTATATTGGTGGTGAGTTGTTTAATGGGAGGCCCAAGGAGCTTGCGTTAAGAATAACTTGTTAATAACTGGAGTAATGTTATGAAAAAAAAGGCATTGGGTAAGGGAATAGGAGCCTTAATACCTCAAAAAGAACCTGTTGATAAACATGACCAGGTAGTTTACATTCAGGCAGATTTAATCTCTGCCAGCAGGTTTCAGCCCCGCATGAACTTTGACTCTCAAAAGCACGCTGAGTTAGTCTCCTCTATTAAAGAAAAAGGGATAATGCAGCCCATTGTTGTCAGGCGTCTTAAGCCAGCGGATGACAATGAAGCTTTTGAGTTAATTGCGGGAGAGAGAAGGTTGAGGGCGATGAAGGAGCTTGGCTTTAAAGAAGTTCCGGCTCTTATCAGGAACGTTAAAGACCTTGAGGCCCTTGAGTTGTCTTTAGTGGAGAATATCCAGCGTGAAGAGCTTAATGCTGTTGAAGAGGCCCATGCTTACGAGCGGTTAATTGATGAGTTTGGTTTAACTCAGGAGAAGGTGGCTAAGTCTGTCGGCAAGGAAAGATCTACGGTAGCCAACACCCTGAGATTGCTCAAGCTCCCCCTAATGATTCAGGACTATGTTTCACGTGGAACACTGTCTATGGGTCACGCCAGAGCCCTATTGGCCATTACTGACGCCGCGCAACAAATATTTTTAGCTGAAGAGATTGTGAAAAAGGGCATTTCGGTCAGAGAGGTTGAGCGGGCCGTTAAGTCTCCCCTGAAAAAAGCGCAAAGAAGTGCTTGGGCGGAGGATAACGACCCCCACATTAAGGCTGTCGAAGAGGAGCTGCAGCGCGCCCTGGGTACAAAAGTTACAATTGTCTGCGGCAGAAAAAAAGGTAAAATACAAATAGATTATTACACAGCCGGAGACCTGGAGAGGCTAATTAACCTGCTAAAAAAAGCCAGCGGGTACAGTAGTTATAAAAAAGAAGCCGATTTGTAACCAAATAATATAACTTGTTTGATTGTAAAGAGTTGTGCAAAAAAAGCTCATAGCTCATAGCTC
>JAGLLT010000003.1 GCA_023140385.1 Candidatus Omnitrophota bacterium | reverse complement strand
GTAAAGCCGCTGTTATGAAGGTGCTTAACAATATGTATGAACAAACCGGCACCGGCTCCGAGCACACCGATGGGTTTGTAAACTACCCGAAAAGCATTAAGGGTGTTGATCTCGGTATTCTTCTCAGGCACGATAAACAAAAGGGTATAGTAAAGGCCAGCTTTCGCTCTAAAAGCAGGATCAACGTAAATAAATTAGCCGGTATTTTTAAAGGCGGCGGCCATCACAGGGCAAGCGGCTGTACAATAAGAGGAAATATGGACGCGGTTGAGCGGATGATTATTAAAGAGGTTAAAAAGATTATTAGATGAACGGTATTTTATTAGTTGATAAACCTGCCGGACCGACTTCGCACGATGTGGTTGACATAATCAGAAAAAAATTTAAGATAAAAAAAGTGGGGCACGCGGGTACCCTCGATCCCGCGGCAACCGGACTTTTGGTAATCCTCATAGGTACTGCTACCAAGGCCTCCGGCAGGCTCTTGGGCGGCGATAAGGAGTACGAGGTAACCTGCCTTCTGGGTGTCCGCACAGATACCGACGATACCGCGGGAAAAATAGAAAGCAGGCAGGATAATATAACAGTCAGCCGCCGGCAGGTAGAGCAAGCCCTGGAAGGCTTTAGGGGGCAAATCAGGCAACGCGTCCCACGGTATTCGGCGGTTAAGGTAAACGGTAAAAAACTGTATGAACTGGCCCGCCGGGGCAGGCAATTCAGCCTGCCGGAAAAAGAGGTTACTGTTTACGAAATCGGGATTACAGAGTTTAACCTTCCCAATGTTCATCTAAAGGTAAAATGCTCTAAGGGCACCTACGTAAGGTCGTTGTGCCGGGACATGGGGGAGCTTTTGGGCTGCGGCGGGTGCGCGGCCTCTTTAAGGCGTCTGCGGTCGGAGCCTTTTAGCGTAGAAAACGCTGTAAGCCTCAATGAGGTAAAGAAAATGACAGACAACCAATTACTAACACAATTAAAACCGGTTGCAAATGATGAAAGTTTATAATGGCTTAACATCTTTAAAAAACGTTAAATTCAGAAGCGCGGTTACGCTCGGAGTATTTGACGGCGTCCATTTAGGGCACCGCAGGATTATCAGTTCTCTTGTAGAAAAATCCCGCCAATTAAAATTAAAAAGCGTTGCCATTACCTTTGAACCCCACCCTGAAAAATTATGGAACAAAAGGCAGCTGCACTATATCAATACTCTCTCGGAGCGCCTTGAGCTGATTGGGTCATTGGGCGTTGACGTATGCGTGGTTGTCAACTTTACTAAAAAATTCGCGTCTATGGAGGCAAAAAAGTTTATTGCAGAGATACTAATAAAAAAACTGCGTATGTCTGTCATAACCGTCAACCCCGAGTACAAATTTGGTAAGGACGCCGCGGGCACCGTTCATCTTTTAGATAAACTGGGAGTAGAATGTGATTTCAAGATACTCAGGGTTAAAACCGTAAAAAGAGGCGGCAAAACGGTAAAAAGCACCTTAATCAGGCACCTCTTAAGAGAGGCCTGCCTGCGCCGCGCGAACACACTTTTAGGCAGGCCTTACTTTATAGAGGCGGCGGTAATTAGGGGGAGCGGTTACGGAACAAAGCTCGGATACCCCACCGTTAATCTAAAACTCCGCCAGGACATACTGCTCCCTGAAGGAGTTTACATCTGCCAAGCCGGCCTTTCCGGCAGGCAGTATGGAGCAGCCGTCAACATCGGATACCGCCCGACAATCAACAAAAATCCATACCGGGACAGAACCATAGAAGCCTATCTTCTAAACTTTTCAAAAAGTATCTACGGCAAAAATGTAAAAATACACTTCTATAAAAAAATCCGGGATGAAAAAAGATTTAAAAACGCCGCGTGTCTCAAAAAAGCTATTGAGGCGGATGTAAAAAAAACAAAAAATTATTTTAAAATGAAAAAGCTGAAAAAATTAATTAGTGAAGTCTAGGCTCTATAATTTACTTTAAATTATGCTTTACAAAGCATTTGGCTTGTGCTACTATATAGCCTCGAATGTAATCCCCTTTAAGTCCTTCCGTAACGTTGGGATGGGGTATTCAGTGAATAATATAGAGGTTTGAGGAAGGAGGACAGAGTTTAAGAATGACCCTGGCTAAAGAAAGAAAAAAAGAAGTAATTGACGAAGCTAAAAAACACGATAAGGATACAGGTTCCAGCGGTGTTCAAATCGCTATTTTAACCGAGCGCATTAACCTTTTAACGGAGCACTTTAAAGAACATAAGAAAGACCATCACTCCAGAAGGGGGCTGCTGCAAATGGTTAGCCGAAGAAAAAAACTATTAGGATACGTTAAATCCCGCGACCTTAATCTTTTCAATGAAATTACGAGCAAACTAAAAATTAGAACATAAAAAACCAATAAGGAATTGTTTACATGGAAGTAAAGCGTTTTGAAGCCAAAATTGGCAAAGAGACTTTGATTATCGAAAACGGCAAGTTAGCCAAGCAGGCAGACGGTTCAGTCTGCGTTCGTTATGGAGAAACTGTTGTCCTGATAACAGCGGTAATGTCATCTGAACAGCGCCCGGGCCTCAACTTTCTACCGCTGACAGTAGAATTTCAAGAACGAACCTATGCCGCGGGCAAAATTCCCGGCGGGTTTTTCAAAAGAGAAGGCCGGCCAAGTGAGAAAGAAATACTAAGCGCCCGCATGATAGACAGGCCCATCAGGCCTCTCTTTCCTAAAGGGCTTAGGAACGACCTGCAGATAGTTGCTACCGTTTTATCAAGCGATATCATCAACGATGGAGACATTTTAGCAATTATAGGAACATCTACAGCCCTGGGAATCTCAAATATACCCTTTGACGGCCCTCTGGCCGCTGTGCGGGTAGCACGCGTAAAGGATGAATTTATTATCTTTCCTTCATACGCGGAAGTAGAAGAGTCTTCTTTAAGTATTACAATTACATCAGGTACCAACGGTATTGTAATGTTAGAGGCGGGTGCCCAGCAGGTTTCAAAGGAGCTTGTCGAAGAGGCGATACAGTTTGGGCTGCCTTATCTGACGGACATTATTAAACTGCAGGAAAAAATTATTAGTGAGATTGGCGTAGAAAAAGTTAGCCCCTCTTTGTCCAAGCCTGACGATGAACTTATTGAAAAGACAAGAACTATGGCCCAGGTAAGATTAAACAGCCTGAGCGGATTAAAAACCAAAGAGGAGAGAGCGGAGTGCATGGCTCTCTTAAAAGATGAGGTGTTAAACGAGCTGGTTAACGAAGAAAATGGTATCACAAAAACATGCGTAAAAGAATGTCTTGATGAAGTAAAAACAGATTTTGCGCGTAAGTTTATCGTAGAAAAAAATGCCAGATTAGATGGACGCGCCTTTGAAGAGGTAAGAGAAATAACCTGCGAGGCGGGACTACTGCCGCGTACTCACGGCTCCGGTTTATTTACCCGGGGACAGACTCAAAGCTTAGCCGTAGTTACACTGGGAACAGCGTCCGATGAACAGCGGATAGACGCCCTGGCAGGTGAAACAAAGAAAAGCTTTATGCTGCATTACAACTTTCCCCCTTTTAGCGTAGGCGAGGCTCGCCCGATGCGCGGCCCCGGCAGAAGAGAAATAGGCCACGGCGCCCTGGCAGAAAAGGCGCTTAAGCCGGTAATGCCTTCCAATGATGACTTTCCATATACGGTCAGATTGGTATCTGATATTCTGGAGTCAAATGGTTCCAGCAGTATGGCTTCTGTTTGCGGAGGCTCTCTGGCATTGATGGACGCGGGCGTTCCCATTGAAGGAGCGGTAGCCGGAATCGCGCTTGGACTCATCAAGGAAAACGGTAAAAGTGTTATTTTAACCGATATCGCGGGAATGGAAGACCATTGCGGCGATATGGACTTTAAAGCCGCGGGAACCGAAAAAGGCATAACAGCTATTCAGATGGACGTAAAAATAAACGGCCTGTCGCTTGAAATGATTTCAAAGGTTCTCGCGCAAAGCGAAAAGGCGAGACTGAGTATTCTTGATAAAATGAAGGCGGAGATATCGGAGACCAGGGCTGATCTTTCAGAGTTTGCCCCGCGCATAACCACTCTTCAGATTCCAACTACTAAGATTGGTGAGGTTATAGGGCCTTCAGGCAAAACCATCAGGAAGATAATCGCTGATACAGGTGTCTCCATCGACATTAATGATGAAGGGCGAGTTATGATTGCCTCAACCGATGCCGCTAACAGCAAAAAGGCCATTAGTATCGTTGAAGGTCTCATTGCTGAAGCTGAGGTGGGCAAACTTTATAAGGGAAAAATCGTAAGAGTCGAAAACTTCGGCGCTTTCGTTGAGTTTTTACCCGGCAAATCAGGTTTAGTCCACGTATCAGCCTTATCAAATGAGTTTGTAAAAAGCGTAGGCGATGTAGTTAAGATAGGCGACGAGGTAATTGTAAAAGTCACTGAACGTGACAATCTCGGCCGGATTAACTTGAGCATAAAAGCGGTAACACCTGATGAAAAAGATAACTTTAAGGCTTAAGCGAAAAGAAGGAACAGAAGATCTGCCCTTACCACGCTACATGAGTAACGGCTCAAGCGGTATGGATTTGTATGCCGATGTTGCTGAGAAAGCCGTTATTAAACCGAATGAAGTAAAGTTGATTTCCGCCGGCATCTATATTGCTTTGCCGGCAGGTTATGAAGCGCAGATAAGGCCCCGAAGCGGGCTGGCCTTAAAACACGGCATAACCGTCTTAAATACACCGGGAACGATAGACTCTGACTACCGGGGACTGATTAGCGTAATACTAATCAACGCGGGCGGGGAAGAGTATACCGTTAACCGGGGAGATAGAATCGCTCAGATGGTTATCAAGGAAGTTCTGCAGGCTGATTTAATGGTGGTTAAAGATTTGTGCGAAACTGAAAGAAGCGGCGGCGGATTCGGGCATACTGGAGTTTGATGGGTGACTCTTTTTCAGGCAATACTTTCCGGTATCATACAAGGCCTAACTGAATTTTTACCGGTTAGCAGTTCCGGGCATTTAGTTTTACTCCAGCATTTTATGAACGTTAAAGAAACTCAGCTGACCTTTAACGTTTTTCTGCATATTGGTACCCTGTTTGCCGTCTTAATTGTTTTTTTCGAAGAAATTAAAAAGTTATTTACTTCTGAAAGAAAAACGGCTTTTCTGCTCATCATAGCAATGCTGCCGGCCGGAATAACCGCTTTATTGTGGCGGGTAAAAATAAAGGCCGCGTTTAAAAATCCGCTCCTTGCCGCGATATTCCTTGTGATAACCGGTATTATACTTATCGCCGCCTCAATGAGACAAAATTTAACTACAATAAAGAAAGATAAGGTAAACTGCTGGCAGGCACTATTAATAGGAGGCGCTCAGGCTCTCGCTTTATTGCCGGGCATATCAAGAAGCGGAATGACTATTTCCGCCGGCCTGCTTTCGGGTATCAAACAGGAGAAAGTGGTAACTTTTTCATTTCTTCTTTCAATTCTAGCTATCAGCTCCGCGGCCGTTTTTGAAATCTTAAAACAGCCTGCTTTATTCAAAGCTCTTAATCCGGGTATTTTAGCGGCAGGCGTCTTGACTTCTTTCGCCTTCGGGCTGTTGGGTTTAAAGATAGTAATAAATATTGTTAAACGTAAAAAACTCCACTATTTCGGCCTGTACTGTATTGGCGCGGGCTTACTGGTAATAATTCTTTTAAATACTTGATATACAAGTGGTTATAGTTGTCCTATGAATGAAAAGCAAAAAAATGAAATTATAGCTGTCCTGCTTCTGGCCGTTTGCGTATTGAGCCTGGTCAGCCTGATAAGCTATGACCCTTATGACGTAGGCTTTAACACATCATCCGTAAATCTTAATACGTCAAACCTCACAGGGCGCATAGGCGCGTATTTTGCCTGGGCAATGTACCTTATTGGCGGATATAGCGCCTATCTGGTGCCGGCTCTTGCCGCAATCTGGGCGCTGGGTAAATTCACCTCCATTCTTAAACAAAAGGTTTGCTTAAAAATATTCGGAACTTTTATTCTCTTTATCGCCTCAAGCGGCTTTTTAAGCCTTGTCTACAATAGTAATGAAACACTCAGGATAAAAGCGGGAGGCATTGCGGGCCTTGTGTTTTCAGACGTTCTTTATCGGTACTTTGGCTCAGTCGGTTCGTATGTAATTACTATCACATTACTTATACTTTCACTCCTTTTGGCTACTGAGTTTCTAATACTCCCTCTTCTTAAAACCTTTTTTGATAAAATCACCTTTTTTAAGAAAGGCGGTATATCCGATCTTGACACTGAAAAAAGGGCGCCCCTGATAAACCTTAGCGGTAAAATAAAAGAAAAACCGGCAGCAGCTCGAAAAGACGAGAAGGGTTGGCTTTTCAATAATAAACCCGCGGCACCCGCGTTAAAGAAAGGCAGCATAAAAATAAACCAGGCCGCTAAAGCGCGAGTCAATGAGCCTTCTATTAAGCTTCAGCCGCTTACCGCGGGCAGCGGTGGTGATTATAGCTTACCGCCCATTGACCTGCTCAAAAAATCGCTTTCAACGCCTACCGAAGACTCCCGCCAGAGTTTAAAAAATCAAGCGGCAATTTTAGAAAATACGCTCGCTGATTTCGGCATTGAGGCTAAAGTGGTTCAGATAGATAAAGGGCCTGTCGTAACAAGGTATGAACTCCAGCCGGCAGCCGGCGTTAAGGTACAGCGGATAGTCACTCTCTCTGATGACATAGCGCTGTCAATGAAAGCCCTAAGTGTCCGCGTAGTCGCGCCTATTCCGGGAAAAGACAGGGTAGGAATAGAGGTGCCTAACAGCGAGATGAGTGTTGTTAATCTCAGAGAAATACTAACCTCAGAAAAGTTTACCAGCTCAAAATCAAAACTTACCCTAGCCTTAGGCAAAGACATTGCCGGAACATCCGTAGTATGTGATTTAGGCATCATGCCTCACCTTTTAATCGCCGGCACAACGGGCTCCGGTAAAACGGTTTGCGTAAACAGCATAATCATCAGTATGCTTTACAAGGCAACACCGGATGAGCTCAGGTTTATTATGGTTGACCCCAAGATGGTTGAACTGGCTCCCTATAACGGCCTGCCTCATTTATTGTGCCCGGTAATTACCAGTCCCAAAAAGGTTTCAGCCGCTTTAAACTGGACTGTAACAGAAATGGAAAACAGGTACCAAACTTTCGCGCAGGAAGGGGCAAGAAACATTGAAATATACAATAAAAAGGTAGAAAAAGACAAAAAACTTCCTTATATAGTTGTTATCATTGATGAGTTAGCCGACCTGATGGTTGTGGCTTCACAGGAAATAGAAAACTCCATCACCCGCCTGTCTCAGCTTTCCCGGGCCGTCGGAATTCATATTATCCTGGCGACCCAGCGGCCTTCAGTTGACGTAATAACCGGTGTAATCAAGGCTAACTTCCCAACCAGAATATCTTTTAAGGTAGCTTCAAAGGTTGATTCAAGAACCGTACTTGATGCTAATGGAGCGGATAAACTTATCGGCAGGGGAGATATGTTATTTTTGCCGCCGGGCACCTCAAAGCTAATCAGGGCTCAAGCCCCCTTGGTAAGCGATGAAGAAATTGAAAAAATCGCCGGCTATATTAAATCGCAGGGAAACTCTTCCTATAACGAAGCTATTCTAAAAGAGCAGGAAAGGGTATCTTCTTCCGGAGCCAGAAGCCTGAAAAAGGATGAATTGTATGACGAGGCGATAAACGTCATACTCGAAAGCAACCACGCCTCTGTGTCAATGCTTCAAAGGCGTTTGGGGCTGGGTTACACCAGGGCCGCCCGTCTAATCGACGCTATGGAGGCGGAAGGCATAGTTGGACCATATAGAGGCAGTAAGCCGCGTGAAATTATAGTTAACGCTGAAGAGTATCTACGTAATAAGGAAGGGGAGTAGAAGGCATGTCTACCATTGGACAAAGACTGATAGAAGCACGAAAAAGAAACGGATGGGAGATTGAAGATATATATTTAAAGATAAAAATTAGCTCGAACGTTTTAATAGCCCTGGAGCAGGACAAGGCGGAAGAGATTGTTGACGACATCTATGTCAGGAATTTTTTAAAGCAGTACGCGGACTTTCTGGGACTCGACGGTGAAGCTCTGCGCAAGGAGTATATTCAGTCTCATAGTCCCAAGAAAAGCGAACCTCCGTTAAAGGTGGTCATCCAAAACCCTAAAGGAAAAAAATTCAGAATTCCCCGCAAATTGCTCCTTAAAACAGCTTTGGGCATTATGTTAATTACCGCCGTTTCAGGCCTGATTATTTTTGTAAAGGGGCGCAAAGAAACATCTCCGCCTCCTCAAAGACAAGCATCTCCCGATAACCTCCAACCGGCTATACCAAGTAAAAAGGAAAAACTTAATTTAACCATAGTTACCAGTGCTAAAGTCTGGATAGAAATAAGAGCGGACGGTAATACTATTATGCGGAATTTCCTTTCCAAAAAAAGCAGAGAAACATGGCAGGCGGACAACCGCTTTGAAATTACTGTCGGAAAACCGGAAGCCGTAGAGCTTTTTCTAAATCAAAATAAACTAACGGTACCCAAACATAAGAGAATTAAAAACACCAAAATTGACCTTAACGGTATTCATTTCTAAGAACGCCGTTTTAAATCTGCCGGACAATGTTATAAAATTATGAATGAAAATATATATCTCCTCAGCCTGGGTTGTGCCAGAAACCTGGTTGACTCCGAGGTAATTCTCGGTATTCTTAAGGATAATAACTACAACATTACTTATGATATAAATAACTGCGATGTAGTTATTCTAAGCACCTGTGTTTTTATAAAAGAGGCTAAAGAAGAGTCTATTGAATACCTCCTTGATATTGTCAGGCTAAAAGAAGAAGGAAAAATAAAAAAAATTATAGTTACCGGCTGCTTTTGCCAGCGCTACCCGGAAGCTTTAAAAAAAGAAATTCCGCAAATTGACGCCATAATCGGATTTGACCGGTATCCTGATATACACAAAGCGGTAAGGCTGGTTCTCTCCGGCCGCAAGCTCCTCTGGGTAACAAAAAAACCGTCATTTATCTACGATGACAAACTGCCCAGGGTTTTACTTTCACCGCCGCATTTTGCCTATGTCAAAATATCGGAAGGATGCAGCCATAGCTGCTCCTTTTGCGTTATTCCGGGCATAAAAGGCCGCCTAAGGTCCAGGCCCATCGACTCCATACTGCGCGAAATTGAAAATCTTACCTCAAAGGGCGTGAAAGAGATTATTCTTATAGGGCAGGATACAACCGCTTACGGCGTAGATATCTATAAAAAACCTCATTTGGCGCGCCTCCTAAAAGAGATATCAGAAGCGGGTAAAATGAAATGGCTGAGACTTCTTTACGGGCATCCGGCCTACTTTAACGACGCGGTCATCTCCTGCTATGAAAAATATGATAAGATCTGCCGCTATATTGACCTGCCTTTACAGCACATAAATAATAAAGTTCTCAGGCTTATGGGCAGGCCTCAGAAAACTAAGGATATAATTAAACTGATTAAAGAGATTAGGCGAAGAATACCGGGTTCAGCCATAAGAACCTCTTTTATCGTGGGTTTCCCGCGGGAAACTGAGAAAAACTTTCAGGAACTGATTGACTTTATTAAAGAGATTAAATTTGAAAGGCTGGGCGTTTTTAAATACTCAAAAGAAGAAGATACGCCTGCTTATAGCTATAAGGGGCAGATTCCCGAAAAGAAAAAGGAGGCCAGATACGAGGAGCTGATGCTTATTCAGCAAGACATCTCCAGAAAAATCAACAGCCAATTTTTAAATAAGCGCCTTAAGGTGATAATAGACAAAAAGATTGAAGGTGAGCCGGGGCAGTATTTGGGGCGCACAGAATACGATGCCCCTGATGTTGACGGACAGGTCTACATAAAGTCAGACAACCCGCGCATAAAACCGGGAACGATAATCAAGGTGCTGGTTAAAGATACCTATGAGTACGACTTGGTCGCGGATCATGTTAAATAAACGCCTTTTGATAAACACTCCCAATGCTTTAACTTTACTGCGTATCGTGCTGGCTTTCTTTGTACTGTTTTTTTTAACGGCCAGCCGGTCTCAAAAGGCCGTTTATTGGGGTCTCATACTTTTTTTGACAGCCGCTTTTACCGACTACCTTGACGGCGCGCTGGCCAGAAAAAAGGGGCTGGTAAACCACTTTGGGCAAATAATGGACCCGGTTGCCGACAAGCTGTTAATCTTATTAACCTTATCCGCCTTCTGTTATCTTCAAATTGTTCAGGGATGGATGGTAGGCCTGATAATTCTACGTGAATTAGCCGTCACCGCTCTCAGAATACAGGCGCTTAGCAGGGGGAGAGTGATAGCGGCAAAAGACGCGGGCAAGATAAAAACATTTTTGCAGATGGGGACAATCATGGTACTGTTTTTTGTTCTTATCTACATAAGCGGAAACACCTCCTATGATTATAGCCAAGGAAGCTTGAAAATTGTTATTGACTACCTTATGCTGATAGTAGTTTTGGTCACTGTTATATCAGGAATTAGTTTCCTAAAAGACTATAAAAAAGTTAACAGAGGATAACTATGAATAGTTTCGAAAAAAAGGTAATTGACTATACAGCCAGCTGCGGCCATATCGGCTACATCCCCCTTGGGGGAGGAACAATAGCGGCCCTCGCCGGAACTCTTCTCTACGCGCTCATCGCGGATTTTTTTACCGCCTATCTGGTAATTCTAATTTCAACGGCGGTTATCGGTGTCTTGATTACAAAAAAAGCGGGTGAGATTTATAAACAAAAGGATTCGCCTAAAATTGTCATAGATGAATTCAGCGCCAGCCTATTGGTCTTTTTTATGATTCCCGCGGAATTTAAATATTTAATAATCGGCTTTATACTATTTAGAATATTCGACATCACCAAACCCTACCCTGCGAATAAACTCGATGACTCCTCATCAACCTTCGGCGTTATGGGCGATGACTTCGTAGCCGCCATTTACACCAACCTAATCCTGCAAGCCATAAAAATCTTCTGGTAGAGACAAGGGGTCAAGTCTTAACTTTGAACTTGACCACCTATTCTTATAGTTTTGCCTCATAGAGTACTTCATGAAAAGCGCCCGTACGCGTTAGGGTGCTTTCGAAAAGAGTAATTTTACTGACCTTCATACCGCAATGTTTATCCAGCCCGGCCTTTTTAATCTTTTCCACCAATAATTTTTTCCCCTTGGAAGATTTTACTCTTCCCAGGGTGAGGTGAGGAGTAAATTTTCTTTCCTCCTTTTTTATGCCAATGTCTTCAAGGCGCCTCTCCATATCTGCTTGCAGCTTTTTGAGCTCTTCATTGCCGTCTTTGATACCCAGCCAGAGAACTCTTGGGTTTTCCTTATTAGGAAAGGCTTCAATATCAAGCAACAAGCACATCCTAAACGGTTTATATAAAGCAACGCACTTGCCTATTTCATCAATAATCGGCCTAACCTTTTCTTTATCGACATAACCAATAAACTTTAAGGTAAGGTGCGGCTTATCGCCATCCGCCCACTTAACCTCATACTTAGAACTTTTCAACCCCCCTATAAGCTCCCCCAGCACCTTCTTAATAGCGGGAGAGAGAGCAACAGCAATAAACAACCTTATCTTTTTCCTATCGGCTACAGCACTCATAATATAAATTATAACTTAATTTATTAACTGCCTATAGATTGCAACAACCACTCAAGGGCGTATCTGACGGCTTGCTCTTTGATTTTCTCCCTTGATCCTTTAAACAGGTGTTTTTTTACGTGTACTTTATTGTTTTTAAAGGCGAGCCCAAAATAGACTAATCCTACGGGTTTTTTAACTGTACCGCCTCCGGGGCCGGCAATTCCGGTTACGCTCAGGCCAATATCGCTTTTAATCTTTTTTCTTATATTTTCAGCCATAAGAGCAGCTGCTTCTTCGCTTACAGCTCCGTACTTTTCTATCTTTTTTTTGGGAACATCTAACAGCTTAATTTTAGCTTCGTTTGAATAGGCGACAACCGCGCCCATAAAACAGGCAGAGCTTCCCGGAATATTAGTCAGGGTATCTGAGAGCCTGCCTCCGGTACAGGACTCGGCAATAGATACAGTCAGACGGCCCCTTATTAAACAAGAGACGGTTCTTTTGGCAAGCGAAAAAAACAAAGGTAATCTTTTCATATCCTAATTATAACGATAAAAAAAAGGATGGTCAAGTTTAAAGAAGGACGGCCGGTTAACCGGCTAATTTTTGCTTTACAAAACGGGGGATAGAATGTATAATGACTTTCTGTAACTATAGGGTATTGTAGCAGTTTATCAACTAAAATAAATTATAATCACATTAAATAAAGGAGAGTATGGCATGGCGACCGCGAAGATCAAAAAAGAGGCTGCACCTAAAACTGAAAAGGAAAAGGCGTTAGAGTTAGCCCTTTCCGCGATTGAGAAACAGTTTGGCAAGGGTTCTATTATGAAAATGGGACAGCAAACACCGACTGACGTCGCTTCCATCCCTACCGGCGCCCTTTCATTAGATATTGCTTTAGGCGTGGGAGGCATCCCCAGAGGCAGAGTTGTTGAGATATTCGGGCCTGAGTCAAGCGGAAAAACAACTCTTACTTTAAGTATTATATCCCAGGTTCAAAAACAGGGCGGGACGGCCGCTTTTATCGACGCTGAGCATGCCTTTGATCCGGGATACGCCAAGATGATTGGCGTTAATCTGGATGACCTGCTCATCTCCCAGCCTGACACCGGTGAGCAGGCCCTTGAAATTACAGAAACCCTGGTTCGCAGTAATGCCGTTGATTTAGTCGTCATTGACTCAGTAGCCGCCTTAACCCCTAGAGCGGAAATCGAAGGGCAAATGGGCGATGCCCGCATCGGCCTACAGGCCAGGTTAATGTCGCAGGCCTTAAGAAAACTTACCGCCTGCATCTCAAAATCAAAAACAGCCGTTGCTTTTATTAACCAAATAAGAGAAAAAATCGGGGTAATGTTCGGTAGCCCCGAAACAACCCCCGGGGGCAGAGCATTAAAATTTTACTCTTCGGTCAGAATAGACCTCAGGCGTATCGGCTCCATTAAAAAGGGAGAAACCTTCATTGGCAACCGTGTCAGGGCTAAAATCGTAAAAAATAAGGTAGCGCCTCCTTTTAGAAAAGCTGAATTTGACATTATGTTTAACGAAGGCATCTCACAAATAGGCAGTATAATCGACGAGGCCGAAAAGGCGGAAATAATCAAAAAAAGCGGCGCCTGGTATATTTATGAAGGAGAGAAAATAAGCCAGGGAAGAGAAAAAGCAAAACAATTCTTAAAAGAAAATCCTAAAACTCTTGCTCAAATCGAGAAAAAGGTTAAAGAGGCTTTAAAAAATCAGAGTTCATAACAAGATAGGAAGAAAAATGAATAGTAAGTTGAAAGGCGGAAAAGGTTTTCTTTTCGTTTTTGTATATATTTTTATCGGGGTTATTTCCGGTATTTTATTGAGCGCGAATCTAAAGATTAATCCTGAAATTACGGCCGAGACGAAGGAAATAAAAACCAGCAGTGATTATGCAACAGCTGGCTTTGAAACCATTGAGAACTCCTTTGTAAAAATCGCGGAAGAGGTCGGGCCGGCTGTAGTAAGTATTACCACAGTCCAGACCAAAAAAGTCGGCCGGCAAAGGAACTTTTCCCAGAGTCCTTTTGGCGGCAATGATTTTTTTAATAAATTTTTCGGCGATTACTTCGGAAGTATGCCTGAAAGGGAGTACAAGCAAAGCGGCCTTGGCTCAGGCGTCATTATCGATAAAAGAGGCTATATACTGACTAATGAACACGTTATCGGTAATGCTGACGAAGTAACCGTAACTCTCCCTGATAACAGAGAATTTAAAGCGGAGATTATGGGAACTGACCCCAGAAGCGACCTGGCAGTTATAAAAATAAACGCCAAGAACCTGCCGATAGCCAGATTAGGAGACTCGGATGAGGTTAAAACCGGCCAATGGGCCGTTGCCATCGGTAACCCTTTTGGTTTTTATCTAAAGAGTTCCGAGCCAACCGTTACCACAGGAGTTATCAGCGCCCTGCACCGCCAGCTGCCTCATGACCCGGCGGGAAACAGGCTTTATATTGACTTAATCCAGACGGATGCCGCGATAAACCCGGGAAACAGCGGCGGCCCTCTGGTAAACCTCAAGGGTGAAGTCATCGGTATAAACGTGGCTATCTTCTCGTCCAGCGGCGGATATCAGGGTTTAGGTTTTGCTATACCCATAAACACAGCTAAATTTATCCTGAACAAACTTATAAAAGGAGAAGATATTGAATACAGCTGGCTGGGCGTCACCGTGCAGGATGTAACCCATGACCTAACAGAGTATTTTAATCTAAAAAGCAAAAAGGGCGCTATCGTAATCAAGATACTTCCGGACAGCCCCGCGGAAAAGGCCGGTATTAAAGAAGATGACATTATCGTTGAGTATAACGGCAAAAAAATCGATAATTATAAAAAACTGATTAACTTAGTATCCCATACGAATGTGGGAGAGAATATTTTAGTCAAGGTATTAAGAGAAGGCAAAGAAATAACTTTAACTGTAAAGACGAGCAAGCGCCCTGATAAAATTGCCGGACCCGGAGAACCGATAGACAAATTCAGCAATAACTGGAAAGGTATTGAGACAGCTGGTATAGACACCGAAACAGCCAAAAAATTCGGTTACTTAGAGGGTAAGGGTGTGATTGTTGTTAAGGTTGAGAAGGGAAGCGGCGGCTACTGGGCCGGCATAAAAACCGGTGATGCTATTTATTCCATTAATAAACAGTCTGTAAATTCGGTAGACGACTTTAACAAAGTAACAAAGAGCATAAAAAGGGGAGAAACCGCGTTTATCAGGACAAACCGCGGATATATTACCTTAAAAAGCAATGACTAATGACTATGCGGAGGCCCTTGCTTACTCTCTTAAGCTGCTTAAGATACGGCCAAGAAGTATCTTTGAGGTCAAAGATAGATTAGATGCCCGCAAACAGCCGCCAGAGGTAATAATGAAGGTAATAAACTCACTTCGCGGTTCAGGCCACCTTAACGACTTACAGTTTGCCAAAGCCTGGGTTGAGGACAGGATGAGTTTTAATCCCAAAGCGCCGGCTATTTTAGCGCGGGAACTAAAGCAAAAAGGCCTTAATGAAAATATTATTGAAAGTGTTCTTGAAGAAACTAAGAGGCGTTTTAATTTTAATGACGTAGCCTCCGGCTTGGCCGATACCTGTATAAAACGGTTAGGGGGGAATGTCGGCCCTGAAAGCGCCAAAAGGCGGGTTGCGGGCTTTTTAAAAAGGCGGGGCTTTGACTCAGCTTTGATAGATAACATATTAAACAAAAAGTTTGACGGTTATGAAACACAAATCAACTGACGACATACGAAGGCTGTATCTGGAGTTCTTTAAGGGTAAAAATCATAAGGTTTTGCCCAGCGACTCGTTGGTGCCCGAGAATGATCCAACCCTGCTTTTTACGTCCGCGGGAATGAATCAGTTTAAGACTCAGTTTATGGGGAAAAATATTAAATATCCCAGGGTTACCACCTGCCAGAAATGCCTGAGAACCGGCGATATGGCTGAGGTAGGTAAAACCCCTTATCATCATACGTTCTTTGAAATGCTGGGAAATTTTTCTTTCGGAAATTACTTTAAAAAAGAGTCCATAGCCTGGGCATGGGAGTTCCTGACAGATGTTATGAAAATAGACCCCGCCTTCTTATGGGTCTCCGTTTATCAGGATGACGATGAAGCCTATAAAATCTGGAAAGAAGAAATAAAACTGCCTGAACACAAAATTATTCGGCACGGTGACAAAGAAAACTACTGGCCATCAGAGGCCATCATGAAAGGGCCCAACGGACCCTGCGGCCCTTGCTCAGAAATATTTTTTGACCGCGGCCGGGATAAGGGCTGCCGTGAAAAAAACTGCCGTCCGGGGTGTTCGTGTATCCGTTTTGTAGAAGTATGGAACCTTGTCTTTACTCAATATCAAAGAGGGGGAGAGCTTGGCAAAAGAGGCAAAATGAAATTATTAGCCAATAAAAACATTGACACCGGTATGGGCTTAGAACGTATGGCTCAGGTTATGCAGGGGGTTAACTCCAACTTTGAAATAGATATATTTAAACCGTTAATAGATTTTATCATAAAATCCACCGGTTTAAAAAAGAGTGGTGACAGTGAGGTAGTTTGCAAAATTAATACAATAGCCGACCATATCCGGGCGGCGGTCTTTGTTATTGGGGATGGTGTTATTCCGTCAAATGAAAGCCGCGGATATGTAATAAGAAAACTGATTAGGCGCGCTAAATATCTTTTGTCCACTTTAGGCTCTACTGATAACTGTCTGCATCAGGCGGTTCCGGTAATCGCGAATGTAATGAAAACAGCCTATCCCCAGTTGGAAAAAAGGCGCGAAAATATCGCCCTGATTATCCTGGAAGAGGAAAAGAAATATGATGACTTAATGAAAACACTGCCTCTAAGAGAAAATGAGTTAAATAAAAGATGTAAAGATTCCGTAGATGCGGGGCAAATAGCTTTCGAATTTTATGATACATTCGGTATACCAAAAGAAATTACTAAAAAAATGGCTATGGATAAATTAGGTAAGCGATTCAGAGAAGAACAATTAGAGGCAGCTTTTAAAATTGAAATGGATTTACAAAAAAAACGCGCTCGAAAGGGCTCTTCTATCAAATCCTGCATCTTCGAAGGATTTGAGTACATTATTACAGGTAAACCAACTAAGTTTACCGGCTATGAACAGTCTCAAGGTACCTCCACGGTTATTGCTATACTTGCCGCCGGCAGGCCTGTAAATAGTACAAAAGACGGTTCCCAACTCCAGATTATTCTAAAAGAAAGCCCCTTTTACGCTGAAGCGGGAGGACAAGCGGCAGATATGGGAGTTATAAAAAGCTCTAACTTTGAAGCCGTAATCGAAGATGTTAAAGCCGTAAATTCAATATTTCTTCATTGCTTAAGAGTAAAATCAGGGCAAGTTAAGGTAGGGGATAAGGTTGAGCTGTCTATTAATGAAAAAAGGCGTTCGGCCATCGCTGAAAATCATACAGCTACTCATCTTCTACAGGCGGCCCTAAGAAAAATATTAGGCGAACATGTAGCGCAGTCAGGTTCATACGTTGATAATAAACACCTGAGATTTGACTTCACGCACTTTAAACAGCTCAGCTCTGAAACAATAAAAAATATTGAAAATGAAGTAAATGGGTATATCCGGGCAAGCTCTAAGGTCAAGGTTGAACTGATGTCTTTTGATAAGGCTCAAAAAAAGCAAGCATTAGCCTTTTTCAAAGAAAAGTATTCCGGTACTGTCAGGGTTATTTCAATTGACAAATACAGCCGTGAACTCTGCGGCGGAACACATGTAACTTCAACCGGTCAAATAGGACTCTTTAAAATAACATCAGAAAGCTCGATTGCCAGCGGCATCAGAAGAATCGAAGCCCTAACCGGTGAATCCGCTTTAGATGCTGTCCGCGAACAGGAGGAGATAATTAAAGAGGCGGCGGAACTTTTAAAAACGAATTCCACTCATCTGCCTCAAAGCATAGCCCAGCTTATAAAGGAAAATAAAGATCTTAAAAGCCGGCTAAACAAGTCAAAGTTAACACAGTCAAAAAAGCGCATTGACTCAATAATAAAAGAGGCAAAAACCGAGGGCAAAAGTCTGCTTATTAACGCGCAAATTGACAACGCTGATATGAACGCCCTGCGGATTGCCTGTGATATGATAAGGCAAAAGGTAAAATCAGCGGCCATAGTACTTGGCTCTATAGTTGAAAATCAAGCTCTTTTAATCGTTTCTCTATCTGATGACCTGGTTAAGAAAAAATTAAACGCCAACGATATCATTGGGCAGATAAACCCGGAACTGGAATCAAGAGGAGGCGGCCGGGCCAGCCTGGCGCAGGCCGGAGGCGGAAATCCGGCAAAATTGAAGTCAGCTCTCGATAAATCTTATAAAGTGCTGTTAGAAGCCCTAAAGAAAATTAATTAAAAACGGGAAAGGGGACTATTGACATATGGAAGTCGTTAAGTTTTCTAAGAGAAAGCTTGATAAAATTTACGGGCGGTATTTTTCTAAAAGAAAATCAGTTGAGGAAAAGGTGCGCGGAATCATTGAAGACGTCCGCCAGAACGGTGATGAGGCCGTTATTAAATATACCCGTAAATTTGATAAAGTCAACCTGGCGCCCAAACAGCTCAAGGTAACTGAAAGCGAAGTAAACGGCGCTTATCAGAACATTGATCCAAAATTTATTCAGTACCTGAAAACCGCTGTGGAAAACGTTACGCGCTTTTATAAAAAACAGGTTAAAAAGTCCTGGAAGATAAAAGATGAAGACGGCGTAAAACTCCAGCAGGTCTATCATCCCCTGGAGAGCGTGGGTATATACATCCCGGCTTCAACAGCGCCGTTGGTTTCTACCGTATATATGACAGTGCCTCTGGCAAAACTCGCGGGCGTAAAAAATATCGTACTGGCTACGCCGCCCAATGCTTATAAAAGCGTAGACTCTTATATTCTCGCTTTGGCCAAACTTTTAAAAGTAGAGAAGATTTTTAAGGTCGGCGGCGCGCAGGCCATCGCGGCCTTAGCCTTCGGCACAAAAACAATCCCCAAGGTGGACAAAATCGTAGGCCCGGGCAATATTTATGTAACCGAGGCAAAACGCCAGGTCTTTGGAGATGTTGATATAGAGATGACGGCCGGCCCCAGCGAGGTTGTAATTATCGCCAACAACTCCGCCAACCCCGACTTTGTCAAGGCTGATCTGCTGGCGCAGTCTGAACATACTATGGGTATTTCAATTCTGATAACTACCTCTAAAAGCCTTGTGAAAAAGCTGAAAAAGGAAGTTGAGGGCGGTTATATAATTAAAGTAGATAATTTAAACCAGGCGGCTGATATAGCCAATAAAATCGCACCTGAACACCTCGAGCTAATGGTAAAAAGCCCCTATAAGCTTTTAAGGCGCATAAAAAACGCCGGCGCGATTTTTGTCGGCAACTATACGCCGACAGCGGTCGGTGACTACATAGCGGGCCCATCGCACGTTTTGCCGACGGGCGGCACAGCCCGTTTCTTCTCAGGGCTCAGTATAGATGACTTTATGAGGAGCACTCATATTATTTCTTATTCCAAGCGGGCACTTGAAAAAGTAAGAGAACCCCTTGAACAAATCGCCAAGGTAGAAGGATTAGTAAAACATCTTGAGTCCGTGCGGATAAGGTGTAAATAGACATTTAATAATGTCAAAAAGTTGTATGATAAATTATCAGGGAAACAAGTGCTTTTAAAGGAGTTATATTCATTGTAAAAATCCTAAATACTAAGCACTAAATACTAAACAAATCCAAATGTCCAAAATACAAATGACCAAAACAAAAACACTTTAAGGTTTATAACATTTGAGCATTAGAATTTTGAAATTATTTAGGATTTAGATATTAGGATTTAGAGTTTGATTAGAGTTTTTTAAGCGTATAATGGGTAAATAATTTTGGTGGTACGAGCCATTTAGGCAGGAGAATATAATTATGGATAGAAAGTCCCTTCAAAAAAGGAAAACAAACGAAACAGAGGTTGAGGTAAATCTCAATATTGACGGTACCGGTAAAAGTTCAATTAAGACAGGTATTGATTTCCTTGACCATATGCTGGAACTATTGGCCTTTTTTTCTTTATTTGATTTAGAAGTTAAGGCCAAAGGCGACCTGGGAATTGATATTCATCATACCAATGAGGATATAGGTATCACCTTTGGCAAAGCGCTCAAAGAATGCCTGGGAGAAGGTAAGGGAATTAACAGATTTGGTTATGCCTTCGCGCCCATGGATGAGTGCCTGGTAAGGGTTGTTATTGATATCTGCGGAAGAACCGGATACGAAAGAAGCGATAAAGGAGGAACACTTATACAAAAAGAGGAGGGCAAGTACAGCCTGGACGACGGAGATCACTTTCTTGAATCACTAAGTAAGCAGTGCGGCATCAATATGGATATTACAATTATAAAAGGCAGTGCTGACGTTCATCACGTCTTAGAGGCCGCCTTCAAAGCCCTGGGGCTGGCTTTAAAAATGGCTTGCGCCATTGACCCGCGCCGCGAGGGTATTTCATCAACCAAAGGAATCATTGATTTATGATCGCTGTAATAGACTACGGTATGGGAAATTTACGAAGCGTCTCCAAGGCTCTGGAAAAATTGGGGGCTGAAGTAAGAGTTACCTCTGACGGCGCTGACATAGAATCTTCCAGTAAACTTGTTTTTCCCGGCGTAGGCGCTTTTTTAGACTGCATGAACGGCCTTGAAGAAAGAAGGTTGGTAAATCCTATAAAAGAATTTATTAAAAGCAAAAGGCCTTTTTTAGGTATTTGCATGGGCCTGCAGCTGTTATTTGAAACAAGCGAAGAGGCGCCGGGTACAGCCGGCCTTGGGGTATTAAAAGGCGGGGTGCGGCGATTTTCGTCAGTGGCCGGGCAAGAGAAGCTAAAGGTTCCTCATATCGGCTGGAATCAAATTAAATTCAGCGGACGTGAAAAAAATCCGCCTCTTTTCAGAGATGTTGAAGATGAAAGCTTTGTATACTTTGTTCACTCTTATTACGCGGTGCCGAATGAACCTGAAATAACTACAACCTCAACCTCATACGGAGTAGACTTTTGTTCATCGCTAAATAAAGATAATATATATGCCACACAATTTCATCCGGAGAAGAGCCAATCTGTCGGTTTAAAAATACTGGAAAATTTTTGTAGGTTATAAAGTTATGATAATAATACCGGCAATAGACATAAGAGATAAAAAAGTCGTCAGGTTACTTAAAGGTGATTTTGATAAAGAAACCGTTTACTCCGATAGTCCAGCCGAGACAGCCGCTATATGGCAGGAGGCGGGAGCCAAAATGCTGCACATTGTTGATTTAGACGGAGCGTTAACCGGCAGTCCAAAGAATATAGCGGGCATCAGAGAGATTGCGGCATCAGTGGGGATACCCATTGAGGTCGGCGGCGGCATAAGAACCTTAACTGACATTGAAACAATGATTAATCTGGGTGTTGCCCGGGTAATTCTCTCAACAGCCGCCTGTGAAAATGAAGCCTTGCTTAAAACAGCAGCCGACAAGTTCGGAGAGCGGATAGCCGTAGGCTTAGACGTAAAAAAAGGCAAAATGATGACACGCGGCTGGATAAAAAGCTCTCACCTCAATGCCCTGGAAGTGGCGGATAAAGTTAAAAAATTAGGCATAAATACAGTCATTTACACTGATATTGATAGTGACGGAACCCTAAGTGGAGTAAAGCTTCAGGATATAAGGAACTTTTTAATGAATACTGACTTAAAGGTAATAGCCTCCGGCGGCGTTACGACTCTCGATGATTTAAAAGAGTTGAAAAAGTTAGAGCCTCTGGGCTTAGAAGGAGCTATAATAGGCAAAGCGCTTTATGATAAAAGGATAACTCTTGAGGAGGCGCTTAAAATATAACTTATGTTAGCCAAGAGAATTATACCCTGTTTAGATGTGAAAGAGGCCAGAGTTGTCAAGGGCGTTAAATTCCTTAATTTGAGGGATGCCGGCGACCCGGTTGAGGCGGCCCGCAAATACGAAGAGGAAAGGGCGGACGAATTAGTCTTTCTTGATATTACAGCCAGCCACGAAAAAAGAGCTATACTACTTGAAGTGGTCAAAAGGGTAGCTGAGTGTATCTTCATACCTTTTACAGTCGGAGGCGGCATAAAAAATGTAGATGATATCCGGTTATTACTAAATGCCGGATGTGATAAGATATCTTTAAATACACAGGCCGTCTTAAATCCGGAACTTATTACGGCCGCCAGCCAAAAGTTCGGCAGTCAGTGTATAGTGGTAGCCGTTGACGCCAAAAGACGTTATTCAAACCGGCAAACCATAAAATGGGAGATCTACATTCACGGGGGGAGAACCGCTACCGGATTAGATGCTATAGAGTGGGTTAAAAAAGTAGAAACCCTGGGTGCGGGAGAAATACTTCTTACCAGTATGGACTGTGACGGTACAAATGAGGGCTATGACCTGGAGTTAACCAGGCAGGTTTCAGAAGCCGTTGGTATACCGGTCATCGCCTCCGGCGGCGCCGGCAGTCCGGAAGATATATTTGAAGTTTTCGATAAGGCTAAGGCGGACGCGGCACTCTGCGCTTCTATCTTCCACTACAACAAATATTCTATCAATGACGTTAAAATGTACCTTAAAAAGAAAGGTGTAACGGTGAGAATATGAGTTTAGTTGAAAAAGTAAAATTTAACACTCAGGGGCTGATACCGGCCATAGTTCAGGACTGCCGGAACAATCAGGTTTTAATGCTGGCTTATATGAACAAAGAGTCGCTCCTTAAAACGGTAGAAACCGGGCAAACTCATTTCTATTCGCGCTCCAGAAATAAGCTCTGGAAAAAAGGTGAGTCATCCGGCCACGTACAAAATATCAAAGAGATTCTTATAGACTGCGATATGGACACCCTCCTGATAAAGGTGGAGCAGACAGGCGGAGCCTGTCACGTCGGTTACCGGACATGTTTTTTCCGCAAGATTACGAATAAATTTGAAAAGCTGGAGATTGTGGAAAAACCGGTTTTTAATCCTGATAAAGTATATGAATAAAAAAGATTACTTTCCAAATAAAAAAGAGTTTAAACGGCTCGCGAAAAAAGGTAATTTAATACCTGTCTACAAAGAGTTTCTGGCGGATTATGAAACTCCGGTATCAGCCTACTCTAAAATAGACAAGTCGGATTACTCTTTCCTGTTTGAGTCGGTAGAGGAACAGGAAAAAACCGGCCGCTATACCTTTTTAGGTTATAACCCGTCAATGATTATAAAAACAAAGGCTAATAGCATAGAGGTTATTAAAGAGGGTAGGACTAAAAAATACAGAATATCCGGCAATCCTCTCGATGAAATAAAGAGGCTTATGTCACCTTTTAAGTTTGTCAAAACAAAAGGCCTTCCCAGATTCT
>JAGLLT010000029.1 GCA_023140385.1 Candidatus Omnitrophota bacterium | reverse complement strand
GCCAAGGGTTGATGCCAAGCTAAGAATATTAGGCATTCCGCGTGAAAGCATCAGCATCATCAGAATCCTGCCTGACGATCTGGACCTTAATAACTTAAACTACGACATAAAGGACGCCAGGATGATGATAAACATAGGAGCTCAACAGCCGGCCAGTATCAGCGAGTAGCTATTTTTCTTGAATAGTTCTTTGTAAAAGCGGCGCAGGGTATAGGCAGCTTTTTTATATGACAGGTATTAGTTAGAGCAAATTATTACTTTTTTTAACAAAAACTTCTTATTGACAAATCTTCTTGGGAGTGATATGCTGAATATACATTGTAAATCATTATTAAATAGAGCCCCTTTATTTTGCGTGCATCCCGGGCATGGATTTGAGAAGTTATGCGAAAAAATAGAGTTGGAGAAATCCTGTTGATACTGTTTTTATTGGCGGTTATCTTAACTGCAAACGCGGATGCCGCCAATGTTTTTTACGCTCTTCCTGAGAACAATCAAGTCTTGGGTTCACAAAGCCCACCCGCCTCTTTTAACTTAACTTACGGCTCTACCGATTCTCGCGTATCCTTTGAAGGTCATATGGTTGATTTTCCTTATATAGACGGACAAATAGCCGCATTTATTTCTGTTAATGGACAGGAGGTTTGTGTCGGTGTTTCTAAGATAGACCCGATGAAGGGATATAAGTTAACTGTTTATGGAGACGACCCCTCGACTGATACCATAGACGGTGCCAGAGAGGGCGATAAGGTGAACTTTAAGGTGATAATCTCAGGGAAGCCGGCAGCATTAATATTGGTTGAAGGCTCCGATGAGCCGGCCTGGTTTTTTAATAAGAACAAAGAAAACATTAATCTGCGTTTGGAAAAAGACGGCATGATAACCGCTTTGTCCGGAGGCGGAATAGGCGGAGGTATTATGCCGGCCCTCATTAGCGTTGCTGAAGCTGAAGAAGAAACAGGAGGCTTCGGCATCCCCCTAACTTCCGAAGACACAGAAGTTCCAATTGAACCCCCATTAAAGACTCTAATCATACCCTCAGACATTGGCACCATCCCCACCCCCATCCCCATTTCCGAGCCAACCCCAGTTATCCCCGAACCCAACACCCTCTTCATGCTAGCCGCCGGCCTCATATTCCTAAAGGGGTCAGCCCTCGAAATTAGAAAAAGCTTGACTAAGTGAGTAATTTTCAGTAAAATATATCCATGTCACGCCCCTATCGATTACAAGGAAAGAATTTTTTCTATCATATAACCAGTCGGGGAGATGATCGTAAAAAAATATATGTAAGCGATCATGATTATAAGAAATTTTTAGAATACTTACAAAAAGCAAAAGAGAAATATAAATTTCATTTGTTTGCCTATGTATTAATGCCCAACCACTACCACCTATTTATTAAAACCACTCAGCCCAACCTTTCTAAAGCAATACATTATATCAAAACGTCATATACAACCTATTATAATATCAAACGCCGCAGATGCGGACATTTGTTTCAGGGGCGATTTAAGTCAACCTTAGTTGATAATGATTGTTATTTTATGGAGTTGACCAGATATATTCATTTGAATCCCGTAAGAGCTAAGATGACGAATGACCCGGAAAACTATAAGTGGTCAAGTTATAAGGGATATTTAGATAAGGAAGGCGATAGATTTATAGATATATGTCAGATAAAGAAATATCTTGATATGCCCCTTGAGCAATATCGTGAGTTTGTATTAGAGGGAATCAAAGAACCGGAGGACTTAACTAAAAAAATATATGCAGGATTTTTATTAGGTAGTGCCAATTTTATCGAAGATAGATTAAAAGATTTAAAAGAGCATATAGAAAATAAGGACGTTTCTTATAAAAAAAGGCTTACGACGCATATTAAGGCAGATGAAATAATTAAAGTAGTGGCGGGAAGATATGGAAAAAATAAAGAGCAATTGATTAATATGCGAAGTAAACCTATGAAGGGGAAAAAGATAAGTATTTATCTAATAAAAAGACTGACAGGATTAACAAATAGAGAAATAGGAAGGCTTTTTAACATGCAATTTTCAGCGGTAAGTAAAGCGGCAAGCAGCATAGAAGGGTTATTGAGAGAGGATAGATTGTTGCGAAGAGAAATTGAGGAAATAACTTCTAATTTCGAGGGCTGACCCCATAAGTGTTGTTGATAATTTAGTAATAGTCTGGTATACTTATTATAGAGGGTAGTGCGCGTTTAATCTTGACTGTCATTTAGCGCAAACTATTCCCCAATAAAAGCAAAAGTATTCTCTTGACATCGGGGATGTAGTGTTATAGACTTTTATATAGGTACTTAAGCGGTTATTGTTTATTTGATTTATTGCGCACAGGTCTGCGGATTAAAAAAAGGTACAAGCCTTATGCTTACAGTCGCGTATTTAAAGAAAAATTCAGCCTTCGCCCTCATACTAACAGTGGGCGTCTTAGCCCTTGTGGCCCTTATAGCCTTCTCCTTTGCGGTTAATATGCGTTTAGACCAAAACGCCGCCTCTACCTATACAGACAGTTTCAAAGCCAGATGCTTAGCCGAAGGAGGCATTAATATAGCCATAGCTGAATTGAAGAGTAATAATATTTATTATGGCGCTAAGGGCACCTTTGTGTATGACGGTGATTATAATGGTGATGGCGATACTACGGGTGACGAGGATGGCGCCTTTAATGACGATAGCTTATATGGTAATTGTGGGGAATATTCTGTAATTGTCGAGGATGAGCAGAGAAGGATAAATATAAACAATACTGAAAATCCCAACGTAGGGCAAATCTTGAAGAATTTAACTATGATGATTGGCTTTCCGCTTAGTTATGCTGAATGCGATACTATAGCTGCTAATGCGCCTTATGAGACCAAAGAAGAGATTATGACCATCCCCGGCATTGGCGAGACAAAATACAATGCTATAAAAGACCGGATTACCCTTCACGCCTATAAAGATCCCAATTGCGACGATAAGTCCCCGATTAATGTCAATACTGCCGATGGCCTGGTTTTAATGGCGGCCTTATTTGGCATATCAGACGGAACACATAGCATAAATACAGATGTAATTGCTCTTGTTCATGACCACATCATATTTAACCGGCCATATTATAGCTGGGATGATTTTAATAACTGTATAGATAATAGTTCCCTTACTACTGATGGCAAGAAAGAGCTTGTTAAAAACAACTGTAACCCCAACAGAGACAAAGCGGGGCTTACTACCTCTACCACCGAATTCTGCTTCTTCTCAGGAGGCAAGTACACCTTAACCGCCACAGGCACCATCTATGCCGCAGCCGACCAGACAACCATCACAGCCCAGAAGACGACGCGGGCGATTGTAGATATCTACGACACCCTTAATCAGACCAAGAAGAGTGATTTTCATGGCAGTGCCGCTGGCGACCTGCTTCCTATTACCCATAAAGTAACTACTCTTGATAGATGTCCTGTAAGGGGCGATGAGCAGACATTATATGATAATGGCCCTTATAGCGCGACCAATACCTCCGGCTATGAAACAATTAAAGACTCTATAAAAATAGGTTTCTGGGATGATTTTGAGGTAGATAGTAATGAAACCAGCCATGGGAATGTGCTTTTTTATATGGCAGGCATCGGTTCATGGGTCAATCGGGGGACAGGGTTTGCTGATAACAATGTTTGGAATGGAGAGAACGGAACCTCTACTTCTGATAATGAATATATTATTTCAGACGCTGATACTATCAAAGGCTATGACTCTGATGGGAGCAATGAACTTGAATTAGAATTTATTAATATGGACACTAAAGAGGATAACTGGCCTGGCTATAGATGTACTTTGGGCACATCAAGTGATGGCAATCTAAACTGGCACGATTTTTCTTATTCATTGCAAATATTTGATATGGAAGCTGTAGTGCCAAGAATAAGTCCTCCTTATCCTGTTTGGAACAATGCTGCATGGAATCAAGGGCATGCTGCCTACAGAATTGTAGGAACCAATCAAAATGATGGCCTTTGTTGTGGCTTTAACTGTTATGTAGATCATTGGCCTCCTCCTGATACCGTTTATTATCTTGGGCGTGAGCGCTGGATACCAAGTAAAGCGGGTGGAACCAATATGGCCCCGGATCTTTGGGCAACTGAAAAGAGGGCAAAGTTTGTCGCAAGCGGTACTGATATGAGATATTACGTTTCTGTAGGTGGTAATAATTTACAACAGTCGTTTCTTAATGAATCTATAGGTAGTCCTTGTGATACACAAGGCTTAGTAGGTATGTGGGCATGGAAAATTAATACTCGCTATGACAATATAAGGATTATACCCAGAAGCCCGGACGATGAAGACGAGAACGGCAATTATGATGATTATGCCTATTTTGTATCTAATGTGTTGCCACAAACTAACTTCAGTGAAGCTGTAAGAGGCGGTGCGGCTTGGGGTACAGTGACTATTCCTTCAAGCGCAAATAAAAATACAGAAAAGGTATCTTTTCAAATATCAACAGATGGCGGCTCAAGTTGGATTCCGAGTGCAGTGCCTGGCGTACAACCTGGAGGTGGGATTGATTGGGCAGCCGCGCAAGGGGCCCAGATTCAATACAAAGCCAACTTTGAGATTAATGATGCAAGCAACAATTATCCAGGCGATCAACTATACAGAGAAACGCCTGTCTTAGAAGATGTTTTTATCACCTATTTACCGGAGACAAAGATTTTGTATTGGAGTAATTTATAGTATGCTTATTCGCAAACTAATAAGTGGTTTTATCTTAGCAATTGTGTTAATTTTACCCCCCGCCCAGGTAGATTCATATGTAGATAAACAGATAATCATTCTTAAGGACGGAACAAGATTTGAGGGCAAGGTGATTAGCAGCGATGACGCTTGGATTAAGATAAAATCTGAGGGCAAGCCCCATACCTTTAAGCGCATAGATATCAAATCTATTAAGAAAAAGATGCCCCGCGAAGAGCTCCTTCTTCCTGCTGAAGAAGCCTACAATAAGCTAAAGTTACCGAAAAAAAAGAGTGACGCGGAGACTTATTATAATTTAGGACTTTTTTGCTTGGAAAGAAACCTGTTTGATTGCGCGCTTATAGAGTTTGATAAAGCAAAGAAGTTAGATAACAAATACGCAGTGATAATTGATACTCAAGTTCGTAAGATATATGAGGCAAAAGCAGAAGGCAAATATGATGCAGGCCTATATTGTTACAATAAAGGAGAGTATAAAAAAGCATTAGATATCTTTGAGAAGGTAACTAAATCTTATCCTGAGATCTCTCTGACGGGGAAATTTCAGGAAATGATAGAATTAAGTAAAGAGAAAGTTATCTCCATTCCCGAGTTGACTAAAGAAGAGATTGAAGAAGAGCTTAGGAACGGAGAATTTCTTATACCTTTTACTGGCAAGATAGCAAATGTAATCAACATTTATTTGTCGAGTCTAACGAATAAAAATAAAAGCAAAGCTGAAGAATATTGTGCAAGATGTCTAGGGCTAGCTAAAGAATATTTAGAAAAAGCAGAAAGCGATGAAAGCAACCCACAGAGATGGAGAGATTATCAAATTGCCCTTTATTGTTATAGAATTGCCTCTTGGGATAGAAGTCTTTGCGAAAAATTATTAACTCCTATACAGAAAATCAGAGCTAAAATAGATGAGAACTTTCGAAATAAACTTTTATGTCCCTCTACTGTAAGTGAACTAAAGTATGTGGAGGCGTTTATTGAGGAGTTTGTGAGTAGAAGTCGTGAAGAGCAGGTTTCTCGAGATTGGTGTCGTGATACTGCAGAAGATTGTGAAGCAAAAGCTAGGGATGAACAGAATCCCAGCATAAAAAGAAAGTTATTAAATAAAGCTCTTAACTGTTATTTAGTTTTAGCTAATTCCTTTCCGGAGGGATCAGAGCATAAAAAAGCAGGCCTTTATGGCTGGGCGAGGTGTTTTGAAAAGCTGGAGAAGCTAAATAATGTTGATTAACTTAAATAAAAGTATTTAAAAAAGAAGGAATTTACGGTATGAAAAGAGCGCTCTTTAGAAGTCTGGTTTTTACAGCAACACTTTTTAGTTTTCTGTTTTTCTTTGGCGCGAATGTCGCCGCTCAGACAAACCTTATGGTAAACGGCAGTTTTGAGGATAATACCGGCTGGTGGGGTGATGCCGACTACTGGGAAAAGGGAGGCAGTCCCAGCTATAAGGGAACAACCGCGTCAGTCGTTTATGAAGGCGAGTGGGCGTTTAGCTATGGAAATGACTACGGGCCGGAAAACGCCGGCGGATACTGCCTGCATATTCTTCGTGATCCGGATAACCATTCTAATCTTTATCCTATTAACGCCGGAGATATCTTCACTCTCACAATGCATCTCAAAAGCGAGGTCAACTACACAGGCAGCGCGATTATTAAAGTTGAATTCTATGGCTACGATAGAAGGAGCGGTTATAACGGCGCTCCTTTAGCGTGTATTCAGAGCGATACCCATACGGGAGGATTTAACTGGCTTCAGGAGGTTGTCAGCGGCACCGCGCCTGAAGGAACGGTCAGCGTAGCCATTGTTTGTACAAGCGAGGGCATGGCTACAGGTTCGGGATTTTCGATGATACACTTTGATGATGCTGTGGTTGTTGTAGAGAAAAATTTATTGTTAAACTTCAGCTTTGAAGACAACACCGGCTGGGGCGGCGATGCCGACTACTGGGAGAAGGGCGGCAACACAGCTTATAAAGGAGTTATTGAGGCCAATGCCCATCAGGGAACATGGGCCTTTAATATAGGAAATGACTACGGGCCGTCAGGGGCAAATTCATACACGCTCCAGATTTTACGCGATCCGGCCAACTCCTCCAATCTTTATCCCGTTACTCCCGGAGAAATTATCAGCTTTAATATGTGGATGACGGGAGAGGCTAGCTATACGGGCAACGCGCTTCTTAAAATTGAATTCTACGACTATGATAGAAACGGCGGATATATCAGGGCGCCAATTGAGACCTTTACCAGCACCGCCCATACAGGAGAGTTTGCCTATCTTCCCGAAACGGTTGTCGGTGTGGCGCCGGGGGGCACGGTCAGCATAGCTGTGGTTTGCTCAAGTGAGGCTATGCAGACAGGTTCGGGCTATTCAGCGGTAAACTTTGATGATGGATGTGTTTTGGTGCAAGCGCCTATCACAGCCAAAGAACTGATTGACTTTAACGACAGTTGGCAGATTGCGCCGACCCAGACAGATTCTCCACCGCCGGCCTCAGACTATACCCGCGTCGTCAATGTTCCGGGCCTGGTTGATCTGGCCGAACCTCCTATAGATGATGTTAAAAATTGCTGGGCGTACGATTACTTCTGGTATAAAAAAACTTTTACCCTCAGCTCCGCTCAGGAACACAGTCACGCGTTTTTAAAAATAGACCAGGCCAGATACGCAACCGATGTTTGGTTAAACGGAATTCATATCGGCAACTATATAGGCTGTTTTACCTCTCATAAGTATGATGCCTCGGAGGCGATAAAGTATGGTGATGAAAACGAACTTATCGTCAGGGTAAGCCAAAAGAGGCTTTTGCCAACTTACAGCGCCGTGGGCTATGATTATGAGGAAGACACATGGGTTCCCGGTATCTGGGGTGATGTTTCTTTAAGCCTGCTTAGCAATCCCATTATAGAAAGGGTGCAGATAATCCCTCATATTGATACAGGTATAGCCGAAGCCAGAATAACGGTAAAGAACTTGAACTCTTCAGCCCAGAATATTTCTATATCTTCACAGGCCTTTAAAAAAACAGGGGGTGCTGTGGCTTCACTGGAGATTACCGATGATTTTACTATTTCTCCCTTTGAAGAAGCCACCTTCAACCTTGAGGTGCTTATACCCGGCGTAAATCTTTGGTCGCCGGATGACCCCTTTCTCTATGAGTTGGTTTCTAAAGTAGAATTCGCGGGAATGGAGACGGATAATTTAACCACCACCTTTGGTATGAGAGAATTTAAGATAGTTGGCTCAGACTTTTATCTGAACAATCACCGGATTTTCTTAAAGGGAGGCAACATCTGTTTTCACAGATTTCTCTCCGACCCTGACAGAGAAGGCCGGCCCTGGAATGATGAATGGATAAAGGCGGTATTAATAGATATCCCGAAGGCGTACAACTTTAACTTTTTCCGGATGCACATGGGCCATGCCAACAACAAGTGGTATGACATTGCTGATGAACACGGTATTTTACTTGAAGATGAGTGGGGATTTCGTGCCCCGTGTAAATTCCCTTATGATTGGCTGCCCGCGGGGCCCGGTTATGGCTCGGAGGATCAGATAAGGAAAGAATTTACCCAGTGGGTTTATGACAATTGCAATCACCCCAGTATTATTATCTGGGATACGCAAAATGAACCCAGTGATCCTGATGGATATCAAAGCAGGGACACCGTTAGAGATATAATTATTCCGGAGATGAAAGAAATTGATCCTACCCGCCCCTGGGAATGCGGCATAAACCGCTTTATCGACTTTCCGCCCGGCGGCTGGAACCCTATAGATTTTTCAGAAGATCACCCTTATACTTATTCTAACGGCCCGGTGTTAAACGCCAGGAATTTTGGATACTCCCGCTCCATAGATGCTATGAGAGACAGTGAGGAGCCTACTATATTAAATGAGTACATCTGGTTCTGGCTAGATAGCGAGGGTGAAGCTGTCGGTTTTACTATGGCCGTTTTGCCGCGCTGGCTGGGCAGAAATGCCACCGCCGAAGAGTGTATGGAGCATCAGTCTTTAATTGCTTCAGACCTTACTGAGCTATGGAGAAGGCTGGGCATAGACGGCGTGGCGCCTTTTTGTTA
>JAGLLT010000028.1 GCA_023140385.1 Candidatus Omnitrophota bacterium | reverse complement strand
AAATAGCGGTAGTGACTACGCCACAGTAAAATATGATACAAACGGAAATCAGCTCTGGGCGGCAAGGTATAACGGTCCAGGAAATGATAGTGACTCCGCCACCTCCATAGCCTTAGATTCTTCAGGTAATGTCTATGTAACAGGAGGAAGTTCTGGCAGTGGCACAGACTCTGACTACGCCACAATAAAGTATGATACAAACGGCAATCAGCTCTGGGTGGCAAGGTATAATGGTTCAGGAAATTATTATGTTGATAAAGCCACCTCCATAGCCTTAGATGCCCAAGGTAATGTCTATGTAACAGGATATTCAGGATGGAGTTATGGGCCTAGCCACGACTATGACTATGCCACGATAAAGTATGATACAAACGGCAGTCAGCTTTGGCTAGCAAGGTATGACAGTTCAGCAAGAAGTGATGGTGTCGCCGCCATAGCCTTAGATGTCCAAGGTAATGTCTATGTAACAGGAGATTCAGGATATAATTATAGAGTTGGCACAGACTCTGATTACGCCACAATAAAATATGATACAAATGGAAATCAGCTCTGGGCAGCAAGGTATGATGGACTAGGAAATTATCATGATGATGCCAACGCCATAGTCTTAGACGTCCAGGGCAATATCTATGTAACGGGATGGAGTTATGGAATTGGCACAGACTCTGATTACGCCACAGTAAAATATGATACAAACGGAAATCAGCTCTGGGCGGCAAGGTATAACGGTCCAGGAAATGATAGTGACTCCGCCTACGCCATAGCCTTAGATGTCCAAGGTAATGTCTATGTAACAGGATATAGTTCTGGAATTGGCACAGACGATGACTACGCCATGATAAAATATGATACAAACGGAAATCAGCTCTGGACGGCAAGGTATAACGGCCCAGGAAATAGTGATGATCGAGCCTACGCCATAGCCTTAGACGCTTCAGGTAATATCTATGTAACAGGACAGAGTGATGGAATTAACACAGGCTTTGACTATGCCACAATAAAGTATTCCCAATCCGGAGGAGTAATCACAGGCAAAGTAACCATCCAAAACCGAACCGATCACTCAGAGTTAATCACCTTTGAACTGCGTAATCCCGGAGAAGCCACTGCCTTAGAGACTTATCAGGTTTTAACATCAAGTGACGGCAGTTATACATTAATCACTGTTCCTGCAGGCACCTACGACCTCACCGCCAAGTCCTCTAACACTCTAAGGGCAAAAAACGAAAACATTATTGTAGTAGACGATGAGACTACTATTGACATAGACTTCGCTCTCTTAGGAGGAGACGCCAATGATGACAACTCTGTTGGCTTAAGCGATAGATTTATCCTAATGAAGTCCTGGAACACTAACATAGGGGATGTCGACTGGGATGAAAGAGCGGACTTTAATAATGACAACTCAATCGGCCTAAGTGATAGATTTATCTTTAGAAGCAACTGGAACACCTCAGGGGTAGAATGAATTACAAAAGGAGACGATTAGAAATGAAGAAACCAAAATTGCTGATGCTAATAATTATAACCCTGCTTTTAACAGCTAGCCCAAAAGCTCAAGCTACTGTCAGTATCTACATAAACCCGCAGGAGACCACTATTACTCCGGGTGAGACGTTTGATGTAGATATAACCCTGGCCAATCCGGATGAAGACTCTATTTACGGCATGGGGGTATGGCTTAAGTATAACGCGGATCTTCTAAGTGTTGTAGATTATGATACTGGTAACTGGATAACCGAAGGCACTAACATCTTAGACGGTCTTTATCACGACCCCTTTAACTTTCCAGGGGAAAGCTACGCGCCCAACATAAATGATGCTAATACTGCCGGAGAGATATGGTGGTGTGTGGCTGAAAGTGATGGCCAATGGGGAGAGCGCCAGAAACCCGCCGGAGTTTTTGCTACTGTTAAATTTCAGGCCAAAGGCCCGCTTGGAACCGCTAATCTCTGGTTTGATGGTGAACATACAGGGAAATCTCCGGATACATTTGTCCTGAGTAAAGAGACAGGAGAAAACATTATGGACTCTGCCATAGGCGGCAGTGTTAATGTTATTCCCGAACCAACAAGCTTATTATTGTTGGGCATTGGCCTGGCAGGCGTAAAGGGTGTTGTAAGAAGAAAAAGGAGATAATAAAATGAAGTTTATAGCTGTAATATTTACAGCAATGACTTTTCTTATGCCTCCTTTGGCAGTTGCCGAAGAAAATCCGGTGCCTCCTTTGGCAGCCGTTGAAGAAAATTTGATTTTAAATCCGGGATTTGAGGATGTAGGCCTTACGCAAAACCAGGATGACGCGAGATTTTGGAATGAGTGGGATAGTAAGCGTTCAAACCTGTACAGTTATAACGGCCAGTGGGCTTTAAATTGCTGGGGTTCAGACGATAGCAATGACCGCGGGGCATGGCAGGGCGATGACGATGGTAGCGGCGAGAGCCAGTTTATTTCCGTATCTCCCGGGACTCGCGTCCTTTTTAGCGCTTATCTTATGAGTCCTGATACAGCGGGAATAGGCCAGAGCCCTCTGGCGGGCGGAGTAATCGCCTTTCTTGAAATTGAGTGGAGAGGAACTAAGCCGCTTGAGAGCGTAAAAAGCCCCTGCCTGAATAGTACCACCGGAGGAAGCTGGGAAATGTACTCTGTTTCAGGAATCGCTCCTCAGGGAACTACGTCTGTAAGATTTGTACCCAAGGCGATTAGTGTTCCGGGAAGCAGCGGTGATGTTTATTTTGATGAACTAAAGGCGGTAATTGTTACCGATGAAGATTAGCTTCTTTTAAGTAAAAAGTTTTTATTAAATTTTTTTACCAAATTTAAGACAAAGTAGTATATAATTCATAAGAGAGGATGTTTATTTATTGTATTCTTGGTAACTAAGGAGATGGTTTAGATGAGAAGATTTTTTTTAACAGGCCGGATATTTATCGTGGTGGTTTTTGTACTCCTGTTTTCTTTGTCTGTTCAGGCGGCTGGCGGTGAAAACCTGCTGTTAAATCCTGACTTTGAGGACAATGGAGGCGAGTGGTGGAGTGATGCCGCTTACTGGGAGAAAGGCGGCAACGTCTCCTGGGTTGGAGTGACCACTGTGAATAGTCATAGCCAAGAATGGTCTTTTAGTGTAGGCAACGATCATGGGCCCGGCAACGCCTCCGGATGCTGCCTGCAGGTTCTTCGCGATCCCGGCAATTCTACCAAGCTGTATCCTGTTAGCCAGGGAGATGTTTTTACTTTTAGTATGTGGATGGCGGGGGAGGAAAATCATACGGGCAGCGCGGCCGTAAAAATTGAGTTTTATGGCTATGACAGGCGCGATGGAGATTCGGGGCCCCCATTGAAAAGTTTTAGCAGCGCGGTTCACAAAGGAAAGCTCAGTTATTTTAAAGAGACGGTTACAGCTGAGGCGCCGGGGGAGACGGTTAGCGTGGCGGTGGTGTGTTTGAGTGAGGATAATGAAACAGGCTCAGGCGGCTCACTTGTCAATTTTGACGACGGCGAAGTTGTCGTCAACCGTTAAAAAAGGGAATAAATAACCAATAACCAAATTCGAATAACCAAACCAAGACAGGTGTAAGTAGGGACAGGGCTTGCCTCTGTCCGTAGAACCAAGAGACAAAGGAGGCGGAATAGATGAAAAAGAAATTTTTAAGCGCTTTGGTAGTTGCAACATTGACGTTAGCCGTGTTTTCTTTTTTTGGCGGGCAAGCGGTGATGGCAGAGGATGAGAACCTATTGCTTAATGCCAGTTTTGACGATGGAGAACACATTGACTATTGGGTAAATGACGGCAACGCCACATTTATCTGGATCGCGGATTGGCATCCGTACCGGGGAAGCTGGTCATTTGGAGTAGGTAATGACTTGGAGCACGCGGAAGCAGGCGCTTTCGGCGGCTGTTTTCAGGTTGTTTGTGACCCGGATGATCCCGATAGCTTTTATATGGCCGCGCCCGGAGAAACCTTTATCTTTAAAATGTGGATTAAGGGAGAGGATAACTACGCCGGCAAGGCTAGTTTAAAGTTAGAGTTCTTTGGTTATGATAGAAGGTTTGGGCTGGCGGATGACCCTTTAGCATCTTTTCAGAGCAAGGTTTATACCGGCCAGTTTGAATGGCTTTGTGAAACGGTTAGCGGTACCGCGCCTGAAGGTACGGTTTGTGTTGTTGTCAGCGGTGTAAGTGAAGATATGCCCATAGGCCCGGCGGGAGGTTCGTTTGCGTGGTTTGATGAGGCTAGCCTTACGACCGGCCCTGTTTGGTAATTTCCAATAAAAGGATGTATTTATAGAGCTTCCTTATAAAAAAGAAAGGCGGGAGCGTTTTGTCGTTTTTGTATTTGCGTCAGGTCTGGGTATTAAATGGAGCTTTTTAGAGTCGCTTTAAGGTTTGCCCGGGTACTGGCGGTAATTTTCTTTTTGTCTTTGCCTGTTAATGCGCGGGCGCAAGAAATTTCTGAAAATACCCTTGACAATTTTGAGGAGTTGATAAAATGGGAGGCTGCGGAAGGGCCCGGAGCAAAGCTTGACTTGTCTGTTAAAAAGGGCATTAAGGGCAACTGTCTGTGTTTAAGCTATGATTTAGGCTCATCGGGCTCCTATGTTGTTGCCCTCAAAGAGTTCTCGTTGTCTTTACCGCCGAGATACAAGTTTAGTTTTTATGTTAAAGGCGTGGCCGCCGAAAGCGATCTCGAGTTTAAACTGATAGACAAAAACGGCAATACCTTCTGGAAGAGGTGGGGCAATTTTCCACTATCCGAAGAGTGGCAGGAAGTAGTAATCAGAGAAAGGGATATTACCTATGCCTGGGGCCCGGGGAGAGAACTGGGAGAAATTAAAAAGATTGAAATAGCTGTCTCGTGCCGGAAAGGCGGTAAGGGAAAAGTTTTTATTGATGAGTTGAACTTTCTTGGATTTTTTGATGATGGCGCGGATTCTAAAATAACTGCTGTAGCTTCCTCAATTGCCGATGGTCAGTATGAAGCGTCTAACGCGGTTGATAGAAATTTAAAGACGCGTTGGGCGGGTAAATCTTCTTCTTCCCAGTGGCTCGCGCTTGACTTGGGGGGAGTGAAGGAATTAACGGGAGCGGTGCTCCATTGGGTAAATGGCGGCGATTATGATATCCTGCTTTCAAAAGACGCTAAAGAGTGGACTAAGGTTTACAGCGGCAGAGGGGCTGTTAGCGGAGTTGATGATATTTATTTCAAAAAAACAAAAGCAAGATTTTTTAAAATATCAGGCAAAAAAGAAAATAATGAAGAAGGTTACTCTCTCTCTGAAGTGGCGGTAAAAGGAGCGGACGAAGAACCTGCCCTGAGGGCGTCATCGTTGCGGGGCCGGAATAATGCTTGTAATGTTTTAGATGGTTCAATTGAGACTAAATGGCATAGCCAGCCGAGAAATAAAGAATGGCTTGAAGTTGATTTTCGCCAGGCCAAAAGATTTGGAGGCTTGTTTTTAGAGTGGGACAAAGATTATGCCAAAGCTTACAAGATAACAGCATCAAATGACGGCAAAAAATGGAGAACAATTTATTCTCAGGCGGCAGCAAAGGGCGGCAGGGAAAAGATATATCTTAAGCAGACAAGTACCCGGTTTATCAGGATTTTATGCGAAAAAAGCGGTACAAAAAGCGGTTTTGGCATAAAAGAGATTGAATTTAAGGCACCGGAAAAGGCGGCGGCTTTAGGGAGATATTATGAGATAGCCGCGGAAGAAGCGCCGGCCGGCTATTATCCCAGGTGGTTCAGCAAACAGCAGACCTACTGGACATATGTGGGCGTGGAGGGCGATGAAAATGAAGCCCTCTTATCCGAAGACGGCATTATAGAGCCTCACAAGAGAGGATTTACCCTCGAACCCTTTTTATATTTAGATAACCCGCGTACCATCACCACCACTGGTGAGGTACGGGGCAAGCTTATTACCAGAGAAGATGTTAAAATAACTCAGTTTCTGGAAAAGAATTACCTGCCCATTCCCTCAGTTAAATGGGACTATGAAGGTGTAAGTCTTAAAGTAAAACTCTTTACCTACGGCAGAGCGGGTGAGTCAGTTGCTTACGCCCGTTATACGCTAACCAATAGCGGCAGGGAGTTTATTTCCGGCAAACTCTTTTTGGCCATCAGGCCTTTTCAGGTATATACACCCTGGCAGGGCTTTCGTGATGGCGGCCTGTCACCAATTTATAGCATTGGATATAGGAATTACGTGATCGACGTTAATAAGGGAAGTAAAATCTATCCTTTGACAAAGCCGGATAAGTTTGCCGCTCTGGAAGGAAGTTTTGCGATTCCCCACGGTACCCCCGGGGGAGACATTGTTAGTTATATAAAGGATGGCTGTCTGCCGCGAAAGAAAAAAACCAAGGATGATAACGGCGATCTCTCTGCCGCCCTTGAATACTCTTTTAATCTAAGGCCGGGTGAGTCTGTAGACTATTTTATTGCTTTGCCCCTTCATAGCCGGGAGCCCTCTTTAAGCGCGCGAATGCCGGAAGAGAAGATAAGGTTAGAGTATGAAAGGATGTTTAGAGAAAGGCTTAATTTTTGGGAGTCAAGGGTTAATCGGATAATAATTGATATTCCTGAACCCGCGATGGTAAACACTTTAAAGTCGAATATCGCTTATAGTCTTATAACTCAAGATGGAGCGGGCTTTCAACCCGGTTCGCGCTGTTATGACAAACCCTGGATAAGAGACGGAGGTATGGCCGCTACCGCGCTATTAAAGATGGGCTTAACCTCTGAGGTAAGGGAGTTTATTGACTGGTATGCCGGCTACCAGTATGAGGACGGCAAGGTACCGCCCATTATAGACACCAAGGCGGAGGATCCATTGTGGGAGGAAAAGGAAAAAGGGTTGATAGAGTATGATAGCCAGGGCGAGTTTGTTTATACTATTCTGCAGTATTATTATTTTACAAAGGATAAGGAGTTCTTAAAAGGTAAATTAGATAACGTAATAAAAGCCTTAGAGTATCTTGTATATCTGAGAAACCAGACGCTGACGCCGGAGTTTAAGGAAGGGCCGCCCGAAAAAAGAAAGTATTACGGTATACTGCCGCCCTCCCAGAGCCACGAAGGTTACTGGCGTGAATACTCTTACTGGGATGATTTCTGGGGGCTTAAAGGCTGGAAGGACGGCCGGACTATTTTTTCCATATTAGGCAGAGATGATTTGGCCGTGTGGGCTGATGAAGAGTATGCCGATTTTAAAAAATGTTTTTATGATTCAGTGCGGTTGACTATGGACTTTTTTGACATAGACTACATCCCCGGCAGCGCCTCTTTGGGAGATTGTGATCCCACCTCTACCTCGGTAGCCATTATGTACTGTGATGAACTGCAAAACTTACCCCACCCGGAACTGGAGAATACCTTTGACAGGTATTACTGTGATTTATCCGGCCGCTTTAAGCCAGGAGCTCACTACTGCTTTACTCCTTATGAGTTGAGGACAGCGCCGGCATTTCTTTATATGGGAAAAAAAGAAGAAGCGCTTAATCTTCTGCGTTTTATGCTTGACTGCCGCAGGCCGCTTGCCTGGAACCATCTGGCAGAGGTTGTTCACAGCGACTACCGCTTTCCAACCTATCTTGGCGATATGCCCCATACCTGGGTTGGCGCTGAGTATATTAATGGGCTTAGAAGTTTGTTTATTTATGAAAAGGAAGATAAGTTGATTTTGGGCCAGGGGATTGATGACAAGTGGCTTGAGAGGAAGCGGGGTGTGTCAGTTAGCGGTATGCCGACCTATTACGGTAAGATAGATTACAGTCTTAGGAAGGAAGACAATTTTCTGAGGATAAAGGTTTGGGGTGAGGCGGTATCGCCTCCCGGTGGTTTTATCTTTAAGCTTTCACGTCCCGGGAAAATAAAAAAGATAAATCTTAACGGAAATGAATACCGGGCCGCCGGCAAAGATGAGGTGGTTTTTTATAGTCTCCCGGCGGAAATATCAGTTGAATATTAATAAGAACGGAAAGGTTGTTACATGATGATTTGTAAAGTTAAGTTTAACCGTTTTGTAATTCTCCTGTTTTTGTTAAGCTGTTTCACGGGGGTGAGTGGAGCGGAAGCCTCTCGCCTGACAATTAGTCTTAATGGAGAGTGGGAGCTTGAGGCTTCAAGGAAAAAACCCGAGAGCTGGCATCATACGATTGCTGTGCCCGGCCTGGTGGATATGGCCAAGCCATACCTGAAATGGAAGTCTCAAAAGAGCTTCTGGTATAGAAAAACTTTTACTTTAACGCCAGACCAGGCTCGGGCCTGCGCCTTTGTTAGGGTTGAACAGTCAAAATATGGCACAGAGGCATGGCTTAACGGAACACATATAGGCAGCTACCTTGGCTGTTATACTTCGCATAATTACAAGGCCGCCAGGGCCATAAATTATAACGGTGAAAATACGCTTATCATCAGAGTGGGAACCAGAGAAACCCTGCCCAAAATCGGCGCTGTAGGCTATGGATATGAAAAGAAGTTTTTTGTTCCAGGTATCTGGGGAGATGTGTCACTAATTCTTATGGACAATCCATTTATCAAAAGAGTGCAGATGATTCCCCATATTGATATCGGTGTGGCTGAGGCGAGAATAACCCTTAAGAACTTAGAAGATATAGAGCGGAAGATTGTGCTTTCTTCAAAGGTCATTGAAAAAAAGTCGGGGAAATCTGCCTCTGATGAAATTAATACCACCTGTATCCTGTCCGCCAAAGAAGAAAAAACCGTTATTGTAAATTTGCCAATTTCTAATATGCAATTATGGTCATCCGGATACCCCTTTCTCTATCAGCAGATCGTGAGCGTTAAGGCAAAAGACAAAGAAGCCGACAGGCTGGTTACTACTTTTGGAATGAGAGAATTTAAGATAGTCGGCTCTGACTTTTATTTAAATGGAAGGCGCGTGTTTTTAAGAGGCAGCAATATTGCCTTTCACCGCTTTTTATCAGACCCGGACAGGAAAGGCCTGCCATGGAATGAAGCCTGGATTAAGAAGATACTGATAGATATACCCAAGGCTCACAATTTTAATTTTTTCCGCTTTCATATTGGACATGCTTATAACAAGTGGTACGACATCGCGGATGAGTATGGAATTATGCTTCAGGATGAATGGGCCTTTTGGGTTATTACCGGCACCGGGAGGCAGATAAAAAAAGAGTTTACCCAGTGGATTTATGACAACTGCAATCACCCCAGCATTGTTATCTGGGACGCTATGAATGAACCGCATGATGCCGGCGAGATAAGCAGAAAGGTGATAAGGGACAAGATTATACCGGCGATGAAGAAAATTGATCCAACCCGCCCCTGGGAGTGCGGATTAAATCACAACATTGACTTTGACTCCTGGCATCCTGTAGATTTCTCCGAAGACCATCCGTATATATATTCAATGGGCCCCGTCTTAAACAAGGATGATTTTGGCTATGCCCGTTCTTTAGATGAAGTAGAAAGCAGCAGCGAGCCTACTATTTTAAATGAGTTTGTCTGGTTTTGGCTGGACAAGAATGGAAATCCGTCCAGCTTGATGGGCGATGTTCTTCCCCGCTGGCTTGGTATGAACAGCACTAAAAAAGAACGCCTTGAGTATCAGGCCCGGCTTGCTTCTGACCTGTGCGAACTCTTCAGGAGGATGGACGTAGACGGAATCGCGCCCTTTGTTTATTTAAGCAATGGGGATGGCTGTACCGCCAACTGGTTTACCGGAGACATCGCTGACCCGGGAGTGAAACCCATTATGGCCGCTCTAAAGGATGTCTTTAGTCCGTTTGGCGTAAGCATTGAACTTTGGGACAGGCACTTTTTGCCGTCGGAGAAAAGAAATATAAACGTTTACCTTTTTAACGATACCCATCAGCCTAAATCTGGAACGCTGGATTGTAAAATAACCGGCGAGGATGGTTTAGATGTCTTTTTTGAAAAGAGCTTAGAGGTAACCGTTCCGGCGCATGGCAGGCAGGTTGAAAAGATAGAGTGGGTAATGCCTAAAAAGATTGGAACCTGTTATCTTAAGGCAGAGCTCAGGGAAAAGTCAAAGCTATCAGCTCTCAGTAAAAAGATAGCGCATATTTATGAACCGGTTATGCCTGAAAATCTGACACGCCGCAAAATAATGGTTTATGATCCTGATGGTGAAATCTTTGACTATCTAAAATCGGTAGGCCTAAAGGTTAAAGAGTATAAAGGTTCCAAGTTGTCCCGCCAGGACGTATTGATTCTCGGAGAAGGCGCTTTGTTGGATGAGGCTTACGCGGGCCGGATGGAGGAAATAGACAGCTTTGTAAAAAAAGGAGGCGGCTTGATAGTTATTGAACCCAGTTATGGAATCACAGGTTACACGAAAAAGAAGTACTCTTTTTTGCCCGGGTTAACGATAGCTATGAATACGCGAAAAGACGCGGATAATGGAGGCTATGATTCGTACTGCTTTGGGGAGGATATGAGTTTTTCGTTGTGGGATAGAATTGATCAGGAGCACCTGAAAATGTTTAACGGCGGCTGGGGAGGAGAAATGATTTCTCAGTGTGACGTTGAGCCTATGTGCCCCAAGCTGGTACTGGCTAAGAGCGGTTTAAATTTAAAATATTCCAATGTTTTTGAAACCGTGTGGGGCAATGGTGTTATCGTGGTTTCAAGGATACAAATAAGAGGCAGGTTGACCAATGAGTCTGTTAAAGAAAACGGCCTCTATTCCCGGAGAGTGGATCCGGTAGCCAGGCAGTATTTATTAAATTTGCTTTCGACATATTCTGATGTTAATGAATGCCTTGAACGAATAGAAAAAGTCCTTCCCACCTATATAAAGAATGTTACAGCTTCCTCGATACAAGACAATGATATGGAGGTTTCTGCCGATAAAGCGGTGGATGGTAATACGGGCACCAGGTGGAGCAGTCAGTCGCGTGAAGATCCACAGTGGATTATGCTCGACTTTGAAGAATGCAAGGGTTTTGAAAAGGTCGTTCTGAACTGGGAAAGTGCCTATGCTGTCGAGTATGAGGTTCAAATTTCAGATGATGCCCAAAACTGGAAAACCATTTATGCAGAGTTAAGAGGAAACGGGGGCAAAGACATTATTGATGTAGGCTCGCAAAAAGCGAGATATCTAAGAATTTTCGGAAAAAAAAGGTGCAATGAGGACTGGGGATATTCACTTTGGGAGATTGGGGTTCATTGAAAGAATAAAATAACCAAGATACAAGAAACAATAACCAAATAATAACCAATGACCAAATTCAAATAACCAAACAGAAATAAAACAAGAATGGCGGTTTGGTGATTGGTTATTGAAGATTGGAATTTGTTTGTATCTTGCTTCTTGGTTATTGGTTATTTAAATTCGAATATTTTTGACAATACGGGTTCATTAACCGGAAAGGGTGTATATGAATAAGTTAAATAATGCGATTATAATTATTTTAATTCCTTTGTGTTTTCTTTTGTTTTTCTGTTGTACCGCGTCAACTCAAGATAATTCTCAAAAGGTTATGGATAGTTTTGATGAAATAGGGCGGTGGGAAGCCATTGAATCAGAGGGCACGAAGCTGGATGTGTCGCTTGAGAAAGGCTTTAGAGATAGGTCTCTGCGCATAGGTTGTGATTTTACCGGACGCAAAGGATACGTCGGTTTAAGCAAAGAAGTCTCTTTTTCGCTTCCCGAGAACTATAAATTTATTTTTTACATTAAAGGCAACTTGCCGGACAATAATCTTGAGTTTAAACTTATTGATGAAAAAGGTGACATCTATTGGAAAAAGTGGGAGAACTTTAGCTTTTCCGGCAAATGGAGAAAAATAGTTTTAAGCAAGAGAAATATAACTTACGGCTGGGGGCCGGGAGGCGGAAAAGGATTAAAGGAAGTCAGAAAAATTGAATTTGTTATCTCTTGCGGTAAGGGTGGCAAGGGATATGTGGATATTGATGAATTAGCCTTTGTTGAGTTTCAGGGAGCGGAGTCAAATCTCAAAAAAACAGCCAGAGCGTCATCCGCGAAGTTTGGGCAGCGGGCTTCAAGGGCGATTGACGGCAAGAAGGCCACGGCATGGCACAGTAAGACTAAAGACAAACAATGGCTGGAGATTGACTTTGGCGGACAGAAGGAGATTGGCGGACTATTTATTTACTGGGACAAGGATTACGCCAAGCATTATGATATCGCGGCTTCAGACGACGGCAAGGATTGGTTTACTATTTGTAATCTAACTCAGGGAAACGGCGGCAGGGACAGGATATACTTTGAAGAAACCCAAACAAGGCTGTTAAGAATTATTCTAAAGCAATCTGTTTTGGGAAAAGGCTTTGGCATAAAGGAAGTTGAGGTTATGCCGCTGGGTGAGAAGATTTTGCGAAAAAAGGCCTATGAGACAGCCGCTGAGAAATCTCCTTTGGGGTATTATCCCAGGTGGTTATCTAAGGAGCAGGGTTACTGGACCATAGTCGGGGTAGCGGATGATCACAAAGAAGCGCTTTTCGGTGAAGACGGGGCCATAGAACCGCATAAACAGGGTTTTTCTATTATGCCGTTCTTATACCTGGATAATAAACTTATTACCCGGGAAGACGCGATAGTAACCCAGTCTCTGGAAAACGAATACCTGCCTTTACCGTTAGTAAAATGGGATTATAAAGATATCATCATGCAAATAAAATTATTTGCCCATGGCAAACCCGGTGAATCCAGCGCTTATGCGTGGTATAATATCACAAATAACCGCGAAAAAACGGTGTCCGGCAAGTTATTTTTGACTATACGTCCCTTTCAGATATACCCGCCCTGGTGGCCATGTCAGGATAGAGGCGGTTTTACAACTGTTCATAATATCCAGTATGAAAATTATACTGTTGAAGTCAACCGAAAACATAAAATTTATCCCTTAATAAAACCGGTTGATTTCGGTGTTCAGCCGGGGCTAATCCAGGTTGATAATCTGCCTGAGGGAGATATTGTCAATGTTATACAAAGAGGAGTTTTGCCTCCTGACAAAGATTTAACCCAATGTGCTGATTGGGATCCTGTTGACTGGGATGCTTCCGGAGCCTTAGAGTATAGCTATAAACTCAAACCGGGAGAGTCAAAGGATTATTTTATAGCCATACCGTTTCACAACAAGGCCCCGCGCTTGAAGATAGACATGAAAGAAAATAAAATCAGCGCTGAGATTAAAAAAATGTTTCAGGAAAGAATTGATTTTTGGGAATCAAAGGTAAATATTGTTGAAATAAATATTCCAGACAAGGCCATGACAGATACATTTAAGTCTAATATTGCCTATAACCTGATAACCAAAGACGGCCCCAGCCTACAGCCGGGCTCGAGAAATTATGATAAGGCCTGGATACGCGATGGCGGCATTGTCAGCTCTGTTTTCCTGAAACTGGGGTTGGTGGAGGAAGCCAGAGAATTTATTGACTGGTATACCGAATACCAATATGAGACCGGTGAAATCCCGCCTATTATACGTATGGAGGAAGGGCCGGAGATGGTCGATGAATATGACAGCCAGGGTGAGTTTGTCTTTACCGTTTACCAGTATTACCTTTTTACTAAAGATACGGAGTGGCTGAAGGTTAAACTGCCTAATGTTATTAAAGCCCTTGAGTACCTGATTTTTCTGCGCGAAATGAGACTTACTCCCGAGTATAAAGAAGAAATTGAAGGCGGAATCTTTTACGGAATACTCCCGGATTCTATCAGCCACGAAGGATATGTCCCCCCGGTTCATTCATATTGGGATAATTTCTGGGCCCTGGAAGGCTGGCGTTCCGGTGTAAAAATTGCCCAGGCCATGGAGGATGATGAATTGGCTCAATGGGCTCAAGAAGAATATGACAAACTTAAAAAAGCAGTTTATAAGTCAATAGACATGGTCATAAAAACAAAAAATATAGACTATGTGCCCGGTTGTGCCGAAAAAGCTGATTATGATCCCGCGGCTACGGCTTGCGCGATTATATATTGTGACGAATTGCTAAACCTCCCTAAGCCGCAAACAAATAATACCTTTAATAAATATTATCTTGAGTTGAAAAAAAGAATGTTTGCCAGCGCGACCTCAAGATTTATTTTCGGGCCTTATGAAATAAGAAATGCTGCAGCCTTTGCTTATATGGGACAGAGAGTCCGGGCGCTTGATACATTAAAGTATCTGCTGAAACATCGTCAGCCCATAGCCTGGAATCAGTGGGCCGAGGTAATTGATACCGGTTATCGGTATCCGTTTTATCTAGGGGATATGCCCCATACCTGGATCGGCGCTGAGTACATAAACGCGGTACGCTCTTTGTTTGTTTATGAAGCGGGAGATAAGTTGATTTTAGGCGGAGGAATTGATGAAAAGTGGCTGTCTTCAAAAGAGGGGGTATCTGTAGAAGGTATGCCGACTTATTACGGGAAGATAAGCTACGCTCTTAATAAAGAAAACAACATTTTAAAAATTAAAGTCGGCGGTGAAGCTGTTTCTCCGCCGGGTGGTTTTGTTTTTATGCTTCCCCGGCCGAAGAAAATTAAAGAGGTTAGTCTCAACGGAGAAAAGATAGAGATGTCTCCGCCGGGTGAAGTTGTTTTTTACAGAGTACCGGCTGAGATAATCGCCAGCTACTAATAGACCGAATGGTATTGGTAATTTTTACAAACTATACACGCATTATAGAGAGGAACTTTAAAAGCTATGCCTGAGTTAAGTTCAATAAAAAAAGAGGACATCCCAAAATATCTTAGGGAAAAAAAGGCCTGCCCGATATGGAGCACCTACGAGAAAATTCGCGGCCTTGTCGGGGCGGAGGGGAATAACCGTAAAACAATTGTGGGTGAAGATGGTTCATTTGCCCCCGATCCTCACCCTCACCTGGTTACCTTCTGGATTTATGATCATAAAAAAAAGGAGCTTTATACCCCGGAGACGCTTAAAACGAATTGGACATTGGAAGAAGGCTGTCTTCCTGTCTCAATAGTAAAGTGGGAAAAGGACGGCCTTGAGGTAACCACGACTATCTTTGCCAGAGAGATTGATCCGGCTAAGGGATTAATGACCTTTGCCAGAACCTCTCTCGAGAATAAGGAGCAGGAGGAAAAGGAGCTGTCTCTTTACGTGGTTATCCGCCATTCAGGACTTACCAGAAGAAGAGATGATGGGGTTAAAGAGATATTTTATGACGACGGCCGGGCGGTAAAGGTTAATAAAAGAACGGCGCTGTATATGAAAAAAACACCTGACGCTTTTGGTTTTAGCGCTGTAAAAGAAGGTGATATCTGGGAGTTTGCCAAAGACGGCCTCATTCCGCCTAAGGCTGAAGTGGTGGATGAAATGGGGTATGCCAGCGGCGCCTGTGTTTATAAGGTAGGATTAAAAGGCGGGAGGAAAGAGAAGTATGACTTTCTGGTGCCTGCCGGCTTTGAAGAGAATGACAGTCTTTTATCTTTAATTGATACCCTTGATTTTTCCGACAGCCTTAAAGAGGTCAAGGAATACTGGAAACAGAGAGTTCCCCTGGAGCTAAATCTTCCCGACAAAGAGTACGTTAATTGTTTTTATTCTTCTATTTATTACATTTTGATATCAATGACCGGAAATGAACTTTGGCCGGGGCCTTATTTTTATGACTTTTATACGCTTCATGATGCCATAGAGATGGGCGGCGCTCTGGATAAGGCCGGCCTGTTTCGTACCGCGGAAGCGGCCGCCGGCCGCCTCGTTTTTAAAGACGAGGATCCCTATTTAGACGGGCTTGGGGGGTGTATCTTCGGCTTATACGAGCACTACCGGATTACGCGGGATAGAAGTTGGCTGGAAAAAGTTTATTCGCGGATGATAACTGATGCCAAAAGACTTAAGTCTCTGCGGGCAAAACAGTTGACCCCTGAACTAAAGGAAGGGCCTATTTACGGCCTACTTCCGGATAGTGTGAGCCAGGATAACTTTACAAGGAAGACACATCTATATGTAGATAATTGGTGGGGGCTTATAGGGGTGAAGGCGGCTCTTGAGGCGGCCAAAGCTCTAAAAAAAGAAGATGATTTGAGCTGGCTTAAAAAAGAGTATGAGGACTTTTTTAACTGTCTTATGGAGAGTTTTAAAAAAGTTATGGAACGGGAAGGTGTTGACTATGTGCCGGCCTTTGCCGATTACTGGCCGCCGGAAGAGAGAACGGTGGACAAAGATCACAGAGTGTTAGGCGAAGCACAGATGGCCTGGGCTCATCGCCCCGCCCTCTTTCCGGGTTTGAGCTTAGGCATACCGGTTCCTCTGGACTTGTTCAAGCGGTCATATCAGCATTACTGGCAGAAGAGCGGCGGGTTTTCCGGGTATGACGGCGGCTGGTATGTAGAGTATGAAGAGTACTTCTGGGGCTATAACGTGATGTTGGCTCACGCGCCTCTGTTTTTGGGAATGGAGGAGGTTACCTTAAAGAATGTTCAGTGGAGCCTTAAACATCAATCCTGCCCCGGGGGCTGGATGGAGGCGATGTATACCCGGCTCAACAAGGAAGGCTTAAGAGAAATAAGTGAAGGGGTGGTTTGCGATATCCCTCACTGCTGGTCAGCTTCTCATTATGTCCTTACCTTAAGGAATATGCTTCTGCGGGAGGAAAACGAGAGGCTGGTTCTTCTGTCCTCTATTCCTCAAAACTGGCTTGAGGATGGCAAAATTATTGAGGTTAAAAACGCTCCTACCTATTTTGGAGAGATAAGTTTTTGTTTGAAGAGTTGTTTGAAAAAAGGCTTTCTGGAGCTGGAATTAGCTTCAGAGAATACGCGCCTGAAAGGATATTTTTTGAAGCTCCCCCTTAAAGAGTCAATCACAAAAGTTACCGTAGACGGCAGGGAGTGGAATGATTTTAAAGAAAAGGAGTTAACCTTGCCGGCGGCGGCTAAAAAAGTGTTGATATATTGTTGATATAAAGTAGTTAAACCACTACCCAAAAAAAGGAGGTTAAAATGAAAAAAGCAAAGATTTTGGCGGTAGCAATATGCCTGTTTTTGGCTTTTTCCGCTTTGGGCTTATCTGAAGCGGCCAGCGGTAAGTTGAATTCCCTGGCAATTGTTGAGGTGAAGGCTTCTTCGGCCGAAAATGAAGATCTTGCGGCGGGAAAAGCTATTGACGGTGACCTTGGCAGTCGCTGGGCATCGGAATATGGCGAAGGGGCCCAGTGGCTGATGATTGACCTTAGCAGCAGCCGGGAGATTAATACTGTAGTTATTGCCTGGGAATTGGCCGCCGCTCTTGCCTATAAGGTTCAGACGTCTTCGGATGGCTCAAACTGGAATGACGCGGTAGAGATTTATGACGGAGAGGCAGGTATTGAGGTTGTGGCCCTTTCGGGTGTTACGGCCAGATATATTCGCGTTTACTGCCTTGAGCGCACTTCAGAATATGGCTACTCCATCCTTGAGATAGCGGCATACGGTAACTAAAAGGCTTAATGTATTTAGATTAGCGGGTTAATTGGGTTACCGGTTAACCCGCTAACTGACTCACTTGTTAACCCGTCAATCCGCAATAATATATTTATATTTTTTATCCTTGTTCCGTGTGTTTTTAAGTGTTAAACTATTGTTTGTGTAAAAATTAAGCTGTAAGAAAAAAGTTAACTATATATAAATTATTTAAAAAGGAGGGTGTATGAAAAGGTTTAAATATTTAGTTGTGCCTTTACTTTTGGTTGTCGCTGTTTTTACCTCTTCCTGTTCAGAGAAAGAGGAGACGAAGGTTGAGGACAAGATTAAGATTGGCGTGAGTGTAGCGACAATGAAAGAGGCCGTTTATTCCTTTATGAAGCAGGCGATGATGGACAATAAGGATGAGTGCGGCGTTGAGATTTTATGGGCATCTTCCAACAATAATGAGATGAATCAGGTGGGAAACGTAGAAGATCTTTTGGCGCGGGGGATTGATGTTTTAATTCTGCATCCGGTTAATACTGTTGCCGCCACCGCTTTGGTTAAAAAAGCGGAAAGAGAAAACGTTCCCGTAGTTTCTATGGACAGGCTCCCGGACAACGTCGGGGTAGCCTGCCATGTAACCGCCAACAGTTTTTTGGTGGGCCAGGTTCAGGCTGAATATCTGGCCGAGAAGCTCAGCGGGAAAGGAAATGTAATTATCTTAGAGGGTGAGGCGGGCAACGATGTTGCGCGGGAAATTACCGCCGGCAATAAGGACGTCTTAAAAAAGTACCCCAACATCAAAATAATTGTTGACCAGGCGCACAGATCGTGGTCAAGGGACCTGGCAATGGCAACGACGGAGAATGCCCTGACAAATCACAATAATGATATTCAGGGAATACTGGCTAACAATAGCGGAATGATTATGGGGGCCGTCCAGGCTCTGGTAGCTGAAGGATTAACGGAAAAGATTGTAACAGTCGGCTCTGACGCGGATAAAGACAGTTGCCAGGCGATAATCAACGGCACCAATAATGCTGACGTAGATAAGATGCCTTATCAGTTGGGACTGGAGGCCTTTAAGGTAGCAGTAAAGATTGCTAAGGGTGAAGATATTGGGGCAGAGAAAACCATTGAAAATGGCTCTTTTCGGGTACCGGTTAAGCTGACGCCGGTCAGGCTGATTACCAGGAGAAACATTGAAAAGATGAAAGAACGCTGGCCAAAATTGAAGTTTTAATCCGAGGGTAAATTTTTATCTATAATATGGAGAGCAATGTTCTTTTAGAGACAAGAAACATCATTAAGGACTTTCCCGGGGTACGCGCTCTGGATAAGGTTAGTTTTTGCCTGAATGAAGGCGAGGTTCTGGGATTGGTGGGCGAGAACGGGGCCGGTAAGTCAACGCTGATGAAGATATTTAGCGGGGCATATCCGGCGGGAAGCTACCAGGGAGAAATTTATTTAAAGGGTAATAGGTGCGCCTTTAAGTCCCCGAAGGATTCGCAGTCCGCGGGCATTGCCATTATATATCAGGAGTTAAATTTAATTCCTAAGATGAGCGCGGCCGAAAATATATTTTTGGGGCGCGAACCTGTTATAGGCAAAACCGGCCTAATTAAAGAAGAAGAACTTTTCAGGCAAACGCAGGATTTACTGGATACGCTGGATATTTCCGTCTCGGCGGATGAGATGATTGAGAACCTAAGCATAGGCAAACAGCAGATGGTGGAAATAGCCAAGGCGGTTTCCTGTCGGGCCAAAATTTTAATATTGGATGAACCCACAAGCGCGCTGACAGAACAGGAAATCAGAAGCCTCTTTAAGATGATAAAGTCTCTGGGCGCGCGCGGCGTGAGTATGATTTATATCTCGCACAAACTGGATGAAATTTTTGAGATTACAAATAGAGTCAGTGTGCTTAGAGACGGCAGAACCGTTGGCGGAAAAGAGACCTCCCGGATGAGCCGCCAGGAGCTGGTAGCCTTAATGGTGGGCAGGAATATAGAAGATATGTATCCCAAGGAAAAGGTTTCTATCGGCAAGACGGCCCTGGAGGTAAAAGATTTTTTCGTTGACCATCCCTTTTTAACCGGCGAAAAGGTAGTCAGGAACGTTAATTTTCAGGTAAGAAGCGGAGAAGTTTTGGGTATCTACGGCCTGATGGGTTCGGGCAGGTCAGAGTTGTTAAATGCTATCTTCGGCTCCTTCTCCGCTGACTCCAGCGGAGAGGTTTACCTTGAAGGAAAACACGTAAGAATTAACAGCCCTCATCAGGCGATAGAAGAAGGTATAGGCCTGGTGACAGAGGACAGAAAGTTGTTTGGGCTGGTTTTAGGTATGGAGGTAGGAGAAAACATCAGTTTGTCGTGCCTGGAAGACATCAGCTGGTACCAGGTGATAAATAAACAAAAAGAAGACGAACTTATAGAGCGTTACACCCGGAGCCTGAAGATAAAAACCGCGGGCTCTAAAGCTATAGTTAATAATTTAAGCGGAGGCAATCAGCAGAAGGTAGTTATCGCCAAATGGTTGGCTACTAATCCCAGGGTACTTTTGCTGGATGAGCCAACCAGGGGAGTAGACGTAGCCGCTAAGGTAGAGATTTACCAGTTGATGAATAAACTGGCCAAAGAAGGAGTGGCCATAGTAATGGTCTCTTCAGATTTGCCTGAGGTTTTGAGTATGAGCGACAGACTGCTGATAATGCACGAAGGGCAGGCAATTAAGGAGTTGGACAAGGAAGAGGCTACTCAGGAAAAGGTAATGTTTTACGCGACCGGAGGCAAGGAATGAGTTCGGGGAAAAAGATTTTTCAGTCTGAGCTAATTAAAAAATACGGCAACCTGATAGGCCTGATAACCCTCATTATTTTAACGGCCTTTCTGACAAAGGGAACTTTTATAACTCCGAGGAATTTGATAAACGTCTTACGCCAGACATCGGTTAATGGAATATTAGCCGTGGGTATGACTCTGGTAATTCTTATAGGCGGCATTGACCTTTCAGTCGGCTCGGTTGTGGCCCTGACCGGCATCTTCGCGGCTTTGTTTCAGCCGCTAGGGACAGTACCGGCCATTGTCCTGACAGTTTTAATCGGCGCTGTTATTGGAGGCTGGAACGGTTTTTTTGTCACTAAGTTTAAAATACCGCCCTTTATCATCACTCTGGGTATGATGACTATTGCCCGTGGGTTAGCTTTGGTTTTTTCAGGCGGCCAGGCTATATCAGGACTTAACGAAAAATTTATATTGATCAGCGAAAGTTATATCTCTCCCACTGTCTTTTTCAGTGTCTTGGCTTTTTTAACCCTTATCGCGGCTATCTGTTTTTTAAGGAAGATGAAAAATGGACAGTTTAAGGAAGGTTTTAAGATTAGCCCTATCAGCGCCATCAACGCTTTCTTTATGCTGGCCGCTTTAACTTTGATAAGCTGGCTGGTTATATTCCGCGGTTTGCCCATGGGAGCGGCAATATTCTTTGTTATCGCGATGATAGGAATTTACGTGTTACGGCGGATGCGATTCGGGCGTTATGTATACGCCGTTGGCGGTAATGAAGAGGCGGCCCGGCTCTCCGGTATAAATGTTAAGTTGATTAAGTTTTTGGTTTTTACCATTATGGGTGTTTTAGCGGCCGTTGCCGGAATAGTTCTGACTGCCAGGCTTAACTCCGGCGTGCCAACCTCCGGCGTGATGTTTGAGCTGGATGCTATCGCCTCCGTAGTTATTGGCGGCACCAGCCTCTCAGGAGGCCATGGAAGCATAGGCGGCTCCATCATAGGCGCCTTCATCATAGGCACCTTAAATAACGGTATGCAGTTATTGAATATCGATTCTTTTTATCAGGAGATAGTTAAAGGCGCTATCATCATCGGCGCCGTCCTCCTGGATAGAAAGAAATAGGGATTAAATCTCCACACTCTACAGACTTCCAATATTAAGATACACTATATACAGTGTACATTTCGATGCGGTTTGTCACGCAATATATTCCTTAAAAAAAGCAAAAGATTATTCTTGACAAAGTGGTGAATAGCGGGTATTATGGAAACACATGCACGTTTGCTTAACAAAATTAAAATCTCCAAAGTAGTAGCGTAAAACAGGAGTTATTAAATTGCCAATCAAAGCAAGCAATAAATTAGCAGAACCAGCCAAGGTAATACTTCGAAATCCAATTTCTTATCAAGACAATCTTTTTAACTCAACCAAATATTTTTTATTCAGTTCATCACACATATGCGTAACTTCAGAACTGGTAATAAAACAAAGTTTTGTAACATAACGTAATTAAAAAGGAGGTGAATTAAATGAAAAAATTGTATTTAGCAACATTGATTATCGCGTTAGGTCTGTTTCTCATAGTACCGTCTGCTCAGGCAAATATGCTTGACGACTGGAGCTTTGAAGACGGAGGCGCAGCCTGGACATTAACCGGTAGCACCAAAGTACAAGCCTGGGGTGGAGCTGATGCTAAGACAGGAAACAATCTCGTGTCCATATCAGACCCGTGGGACATACAAGCAGGTGATTGTTCTCAGATGGTTTCCGACATTAGCGGAGGCCTTGCTTACACTTACTCTCTTTGGAGCTATGGCGACGATCCCAACACTGATTATACTATGAATCTTGCCTGGTATGCTAGCGGAAGTGAATTTGATTCAGATAGCCAGGTTATCAATATGGGTGACTCCGCTCATGAGCAGTTCACGATGGCAGGCATAGTACCTGGTGGTGCTGACAGCGTTTTGGTCAGCTTTGGTACAGTTGGTACAGGTGTAACTTGCGGTAAATTTGACGACGTTGAATTTGACGCGATTCCTGAGCCGGCCAGTATGATACTGTTAGGTAGTGGCTTACTTGGTTTGTTCGGAATAGGTAGAAAAAAGAGAAGCTAATTCTCTTTTGATTTAAAAAAATTACAGAAAGGCCGTTATAAAACAACTTACACCTCCTTTAATATTGTAAGTTGGATTTCCTCATCTAAGGCGGTCTTTCTGTATTTTTTATCCAGCACGTTACCCATGTGCGTAATTTTTGTGAGTAATCTTTAGAAGAAAATCTATTTTTTGTAACATAGCGTAATAAAAAAGGAGGTGAATTAAATGAAAAAATTGTATTTAGCAACATTGATTATCGCTGTATTAGGCTTTGTTGCCCTACCATCAATTGCTGATGCTAATCTTCTCGGTAATCCTGATTTTGAAACTGCGGGTATTGGTGGCGATCAAGATGCTGATATCTGGGTGGAGTCAGATGACGCAAGGCGCGAAGGCTGGCCGGATTTTGCTGAACGCCCAACCGGCTCATGGGGTATCGGAGTAATGGACTGGGGTGGCAATAAAAACGGTGAAGCATACCAGGACGTTACTAGTGGTATAACAGGAAGCACACCATACAACTTTACTATTTGGGCAAAGAGGGATGGCGGCGAGGTAGTTGGTGATTATTACATGACACTTGCATGGTATCAAGATGGCATCTACATCGCTGACAATTCCCAGAACATTAGTCTTACGGATAGCTGGGTTAAACATACCCTTACCGGTACGTCTCCTGGTAATGCAAACAAAGTTCAGGTTTTGTTTGGGCAGGATGCAGACCAGTGCGGCAAGTGGGATGATGCTAGCCTTGATGCGGTTCCGGAGCCGGCCAGTATGTTACTGTTAGGTAGTGGCTTACTTGGTTTGTTCGGAATAGGTAGAAAAAAGAGAAGCTAATTCTCTTTTGATTCAAAAAATACAGAAAGGCCGTTATAAAACAACTTACACCTCCTTTAATATTGTAAGTTGGATTTCCTCATCTAAGGCGGTCTTTTTGTAATTTAGTTGTCCCTCGTAGCCGCCTGCCAATGCAGTTTTCCTCTTTTTTTGCCGCTTGAATGTTATCTAATCGAGGTGTATAATAAATACTATGAGGCAAAACAAGTTATTAGGAGAACTCCTGCTCAAGGAAGGTATTATAGAAGATAGCCAGCTGCAGTTGGCTGTAAGCAAGCTAAAAGAGGCTAATCAACGTATAGGCCGGATTTTAGTAGAGCTTGGTTTTGCTACTGAAGAGGATGTTCTAAAAATGCTCGCCTTTCAATTGGGCATACCCTATCTTAAACTTTCCGGCATAGAGATAGACCGGTCTGTAATAACTAAAATACCTGTAAAATTTGCCTCTCTCAATAAACTTATTCCCCTCAGCTTGGATGACAACCTTTTAAGCATAGCTATGGCCGACCCCCTGGACATTCATACGCTGGATGACCTTAAGCTTCTACTGGCCTGTGAAGTAAAGGTGGCTGTAAGCAGTGAAGATGAGATTGTAAAGGCCATCAGGAAGCATTATGGCGTAGGCGCGGATACGATGGAGAAGATGGTTGAGGCGACCGCGGATGAGCTTGAGCAAGAGGCCTTAAAGGCCGATAAGGTTGAGAACAAAGAAGAGCTGGCAGAAGACGCTTCGGTTATTAAATTCGTAAATCAGATTATTGCCGAGGCCTACAACGACAGGGCGACGGATATTCACTTTGAGCCCTTTGAGGATGAGTTGAGAATAAGGTACCGCATTGACGGCGTTCTCCATAAAATTACAACTCCTCAAAGCATCAGGCACTTTCAATCAGCCATTATTTCAAGAATAAAGATTATGGCGGATTTAAATATTGCTGAAAAACGCTTGCCCCAGGATGGACGGATAAAGATGAATCTACCGGAAGGAGAAATTGATTTACGGGTAGCTACTATCCCTACCGTCTTTGGAGAAAATATTGATATAAGAATACTGCCTAAGGGTAAAATTATGTTTGGCCTTAGCCAGCTGGGTATGGCGGACTTTTATCTGAAGCAGATCGTTTCCTTAATAAGCAGGCCGCACGGTATTATTTTGGTTACGGGGCCGACCGGCTCCGGTAAGACTACCACCCTTTACGCTTCTTTAAGCAGGATTAACTCTGACGACAAAAAAATAATAACCGTGGAAGACCCTATTGAATATCAGCTGAGGGGCATCAATCAGATACAAATCAAGCCGAAAATAAATTTAACTTTTGCCAGGGGATTGCGTTCTATCTTAAGAATGGATCCCGATATTATTATGGTGGGAGAGATAAGAGATTCTGAAACGGCTGAAATTGCCATACGTTCCGCCTTAACCGGGCATCTGGTTTTTAGCACCCTGCACACCAATGACGCCGCCGGGGCGATTACCCGCTTAATTGATATGGGCATAGAACCCTTTTTAGTATCTTCATCTATAAGCGCGGTTTTGGCTCAAAGGCTGGTGAGGGTTATTTGTTCAAAATGCAAAGAGAGCTATCGTCCGGAGGAAGTTTTTCTGGATGAGATTGGTTTTAAGTCGGCGCTTAAAAAAAGAGGGCTTAAGAACAGCACTTTTTATAAAGGAAAAGGTTGTGAAAAGTGTATGCATACAGGTTATAAAGGTAGAACGGGAATATACGAACTGCTTTTAGTTTATGACCGGATAAAGAGGTTGATTCTTCAGCGAACCTCCACCGAGGTCATTAAAGAAGAAGCGGTCAAGCTCGGTATGAAAACCTTGAGAGAAGATGGCTGGGATAAGGTTATAGAGGGCGTAACCACCATTGATGAGGTACTGCGCGTAACCGAAGCAGAGTTAAATTATATAAACTAAATAATTGATAATAAATGGGACTATTTATTTACAAAGCAAAAAACAAAAGCGGCCGGTTCATAAGCGGCATAATTGAGGGCGGCAGTACGGATTCGGTGGTCGCCGCGCTTCAGGCAAGGGGGTACTTTGTTGTTTCGGTTGATGTTCGAGAAAAATCGTCTTCTTCGTCTTTAAAGGAAAGTTCGCGGCTAATTTTTAGAAGGATACGCGCTAAAGATTTAGCCGTTTTTATGAGGCAGCTATCAAATCTGACAGAAGCGGACATTCCTCTCGCGAGATGCCTCTCGGTTTTAATTAAGCAGACTGAAAGTAAAAGGCTGAAGGAGGTAGTCAAATGTTTAAAGAGCGGCGTGGCGGACGGTAAGGCGCTTTCTGAAGCTATGTCTGGGCATCCGCTGGTATTTTCTAACCTCTACGTAAATATGATAAAGGCGGGCGAGTTAAGCGGGACACTGGAAGCGGTTTTAGCAAGATTGGCCGACTTTGCTGAAAAAGAGGAGGCATTGAAAGAGAAGCTCAAAACAGTTTTTATTTACCCGGCAGCTATGGCAGCGGTGGCCATGGCAGTGGTTGTTTTTCTTTTGCTCTTTGTTATGCCCAGGTTTGTTTTGATGTTTGAAGATATTGGCCAGGCCTTACCCCTGCCTACGCGGGTTTTACTTGCCGGCAGTAACTTTTTAAAAGATTACTGGTGGTTTTATCTGCCCGTTTTTTTCGCGGTTGTTCTTATTTTCAGGCAGATAACAGCTAAAGAGAAGGGGAAAGAAATTTTTGAACGCCTGAAATTGAAAATACCCTATTGGGGGAAGGTATCCAGAAAGATGGCCGTCGCCGGATTTTTACGAACCCTCAGTACCTTGATAAAAAATGGCGTTCCTATTCTTAACGCTTTAAGTATGACTAAAGAAACAACCGGCAGCAGAGTTTTTTCTATAGAGACGGCCAGGGTCTACGATGAAGTAAAAAAAGGGAAGAGCTTGGCCGGAGCGCTCTCGGCCAATAAGGAGTTTCCTTCTATGGTGAGCGATCTGGTGGCTGTCGGGGAGGAGACAGGCCGGCTTGAAGATTCTTTGATGAGGGTTGCTGTTTTTTATGAGCAGGAAGTAGAAAACGCTCTTAATAGATTAACCTCCCTGCTGGAGCCGGCGGTAATTTTAATAATGGGGGCGGTGGTTGGTTTTGTGGTTTTGGCTATGCTGCTTCCGGTTTTTGAGTTAACAGCCGTTATTAACTAAAGAAGGAGCGGATAAAGTGATGAGAGATTTAAAAAAGAACCGGGCTGGAGGAGGAAAAACAGAGAAAGGTTTTACATTAATAGAGTTAATGTTGGTTGTAATAATTATTGGTATTTTAGCCTCGGTTGTTTTTCCGAGATTTGTCGGGCGCACCGAACAGGCCTGCCGGGCCGCCGCTAAATTGCAGATTAAAAATATCTCTCTGGCGCTGGAAACCTTTGAAATGGATAACGGCCGTTTTCCGACGACTGAAGAAGGACTTCAGGCTCTGAGAGCTAATCCGGGTAACACCAGAGACTGGAGAGGGCCGTATTTAAAAGAGAAGGTTCCCGCGGATCCATGGAAGAACCCCTATATTTATTTGTATCCGGGTTTACATGGTGATTATGATATAAAATCTTACGGCTCGGATGGCAGTGAAGAAGGCGGAGATGATATTGAAAGCTGGTCATTGGCCGATTAGTTTTGGCAGGCGTTAAAAGAGTTTTCAGAAGGAGGAAGATTTTGAGGCTTTTGATTAAGCATTTACAGGCGGAAGATAGCGATCAAGCCTTTACTTTAATAGAGCTCATAGTGGTGATGGTTATTATCAGCGTAATAGCGGTCGCGGTTCTTCCTTCTTTTAACAGGCTTTTTAAAAAAAGCGCGCTTGACGCCTCTATTAGAGATATCAGTCAAACTCTGATTTATGCTCATCATCGTGCCGTTTTCGAGGAGGTAGTCTGCCGGGTAAATTTTGACATTGAAGGCCGGCGCTACTGGCTCTCTTTAGAAAATCAAGTTTCCGGACAGGCGCCGGCCAGAAGGTTAGGTGAGGATATTGCTTTAACGGGGATAATTACTTTTGGCGCTGAAAAAACAAGCTCCTCCCGGAATTTTATAACATTTAGGCCGGATGGAACCGCTGACAGATGTCTGCTTTATTTCGAAGACAACAGGGGAAACGTTTATACTATTATGACTATGAGTTCAACGGGCCAGATTAAAACCTTTAATTATAAATATGAACTATGAATCTAAAATTAATGAATCTCCCCGCGGCAAACCACGGAGTATTTTGGCGGAGGCGAATAAGGCGGCGCGTTTATAAGGCGGAAGGCGCCGTTAACAATACAATACGGGCATTTACCCTTATAGAAGTTATGGTGGCTGTAGCTATTCTGTCTTTGGGTTTAGTTTTAGTCATTCAGGTGTTTTCTACTTGTCTGCGAGCCGTCGAAAGTTCTTCTAATTTAAGTAAGGCGGCTATCCTTGCCCAAAGCAAACTTGATGAGATTGAAATTATGGGTTTATATGAAAAGCCGGCCAGCCGGGATGAGTTTGAAGGAGGAGCTTCAGGTTTTAACTGGAAGGTAGAGAGCCTTCGGCAGGAGATAGAGACGGATAAGATTTGGCAGAGGGCGGATGAGAACAAAGCGGTTCCCGGACTTATGTCTCTATCCAGGTTAAAGGAAGAAACCCTTTTATATCAGGTGACGGTAACTATCTTTTGGCGGGAAAGAGGAAAAGAAAGAGATTTAAAGTTTGTCTCCTATCTGGCGCCAAGAAGCAGCTTGCGGGGGGAGACAGAAGGTGGTAATTAGAAAGCGAGGGTCTTTGGCGGGATTTACGTTAATAGAATTGATAATAGCTGTGTTTATAGCGGTTATAATGATTACGGCTGTTTATGCTTCTTTTAAAGCGGGATTGGATGGATGGAGAAAAGCAAAGGCTGTTTCTGACTTTTCTCAAAACGTCCGCATAGCCTTAAGTCAAATGTCCAGAGAGTTAAGGGGGGCCATTATCAGCCGGGAAACTCCTTGTTACAATTTTATCGGGCGCGACGGCAGCTTTAAAGGAGAAAGCGCTGACACCCTTACCTTTACTACAACTTCGTCCGGACAGAGAGGGTTAAGTGAAATAACTTACTTTATTAACAGCAGCTCAGACGCTTCTTTTTCAGAGTTGAAAAGAAGGTATAACGCTGTCCTTGGAAGTGATGTTAGTGCGGGCGAAGAGGCGGAAGTGCTGGCTATGTTTATTACCGGTTTAGATATAAAGTATTATAGCGGTGAGAGATGGGAAGAGTCCTGGGCGGCTTTTGACAGTAAAGATTCAGATTTAGAGAGGCGGGCCCGGGCTAAAGGTTTGCCCAGGGCGGTAAAAGTAACCCTTTTTGCTCAAAATCCTCTATCGCGGAAAGGGCCTCTGGTTTTTTCGACGGTGATTTCTATTCCTGTTGAAATTATTTCAGCTGGCGAAAGAGGTGTCCGTGAAAAACGCTAAGGGCATTATTTTAATTACTGTTTTGTGGGTACTGGCTGTGCTGACGGTTATAGCTCTGAGTTTTGCCTATACGGTTAAATTAGAAATGAAAATGGCCGGGTATCAGACGGAGAGGGTGGCCGCCTGCTATCTGGCAAAGGCAGGCCTGGAAAGAGCGATAGCCCAGTTGGAAGCGGATAAGAGAAGCGGCCCGGAGGTTGACTTTCTTGGTGAGAAGTGGGCGTTTAATCCTCCTGCCTATGAAGATGTCCGGCTTTTTAATGGAAGTTATGCGGTGGAGGTTGCTGATGAGACGGGCAAGATAAATATAAATACGGCTTCGGAAGGTTTACTGAGAGCTCTGCCTGTAATCAGGGATGCTGAGCATAGGGCTGAGATTTGCGACAGCATCGCTGACTGGATTGACGCCGACGATAACCGCCGGCTTAACGGCGCCGAGAGCGCTTATTACCGGTCTCTAAAAAGTCCTTATAAGTGTAAAAACGGGCCCCTGGATGCCCTGGAGGAACTGCTTTTGATAAAAGGCTTTGATAAGTCCTGGCTCTACGAAGCAAACGATGACGGTTTCTCGGCTGATAAAAGGACGGGGGAAAAGTTTTTTCAGAACGAGGGCGAAGAGGCTCAAGCGGATGTAGGGTTAGAGGGGGTAATCACCGTTTATACCGATGGCAAGGTTAACGTCAACACCGCCGGCTTTGAAGCCTTATCTCTTTTACTTGGTATGGCTAACAAAGAACTGGCCCAAAGTATTATTGATTACCGGGCGGGCCCGGACAGAACAGACGGTACCGGAGACGATACGCCGTTTTTCTCCGTTGACGAGCTGAAGCCTGTTATAGGAGAATTAATTTATAAGCAATTTTCTAAATTTGCCAGAGTAAACTCTGATATTTTTAAGATTGTCTCAATAGGCAGGCCGGATAATTCAAAGGTTACAAAAAAGATAGAAGCGGTCATTGATAGAAGTAGTTATCCTTTAAGGATAATTTATTACCGGGAAGATTAAGATGAAAGCAAGCGCGGGCCTGAAGAGGCTGATAAATAAAGTAAGTTTAAGTATAAAGAAGGTAGAGCTATTTTTAAATAATCTTCGACCAAAAGTATTCACCGGTTTAGAGATAAATGATAGAATTATAAGATTGGCCCAACTTAAAGTTACTCCGTCGGGGCTTGAGGTCATTAGGTGTTTTTCAGAAAAAGTTAACCTTAAGCAAAAGATGAAAGCGGAAGAGAGAGAAGGCCTTTTGCTTGAAGCCATAAAAAGACTTTTAGCGAATAACAAAGTAAAAATTTCGAGTTTAGCCGTCGGCCTGCCCAGGCATTTGGCGGTAGCCAGATATATCAGCCTTCCTTCTACGGATGAAAAAGAGATTGAAGAGATGGTTAGATATGAGGCGGAAAGGCACATTCCATTTGCCATAGACAAGGTTGAGATAAGTTACCAGATTATCAGAAAGTCGGCAGAGGAGTCGGAGCTTCTTCTGGTAGCCCTCAAAAAAGAAACGTTAAATGAGCATCTTTCCCTTCTAAAAAAGGCCGGCCTTATGCCGGAGGTTATTGATTTAATTCCCTTTGCCGCTTTTAACTCTTTTTATTACGGCCGGAGTGAAACGGGTGGGGCGGTTACCTGTTTGTTGAATGTATCCGGAGAGGCGATTGATATAAGTATAGTCCGGGCCGGCAGTCTTTGTTTTACAAGAGGTGTTATAATTAATGGATGGGAGCGGGAAGAGGTGTCCCGGTATGAGCGCTTAGTAGATGAAATCAAGCGTTCGCTTGAGGCATATATAAGAGAAGATAATAACAATAGCAGGCCGGAGTTAATTATCCTAAGCGGTGATATAGAGGTAGTTTGCGACAATGAATTAGAAGTTGTTTTAAGTGAACGCCTTGGTTTGAGGGTTGAGAAGGCGAATGCCTTTAGAAATCTGTCGTTCAATATACCCGGAGCCGTCCCGCAGGCAGTCGCTTCTTCTATGCCTGTTGCTGTCGGCCTGGCCTTGCGAGAGGCCGTTAAAAACAGGATGGAGGTTAATCTCCTGCCGGCTAAAATGGTTAAAGAAAGAGAAAAGAAAAAACGCGAAAGATTTTTCAAAAACTTCATACTTTTTATTGGGTTGAGCGGTTTTTTAATTGCTGTTTTTAGCTTCGGGCAGTTTTATCTGAAGGAAGCAAGGCTGAAGGAGCTTGAGAGAAGGATAAGCGAAGTAAAACCGTTGGCAACAGAGGCCAAAATGATGCGGGAGCAGGTAGAGCTTATCGGTTCCTATAAAAAAAATAAAGGTTTGTGTTTGGAAATTTTAAGGGAATTGAGTCTGGTAGAGATTGTTCCCAAAGATGTTTATCTGACAGGTTTTGTATTTGAGAAGGATGGTGTGGTAATAATCAGGGGCCTAACGGTTTCTCATTCGGTTGTTTCTCAGATGGTTACTAATTTAAACAAATCTGAATATTTTCAAAATGTTGAGCGTAAATATTCAAGAGCGAAAAAGGTAGACGATAAAACGCTGGTGGAATTTGAACTTAACTGCCCGTTGGCTGTTAAAAAGTGATGAGGGATAATACATAATGACTTTATTGCCGAGAGAAAAGAAAATATTATACTTTTGCCTTATTACAGCCATAGGAGCCATTGCTTATGTATCTTTTATTGAACCCAGGTTGAAGGTTTGGCAGAATCTGAAAATAGAAGTTCAGACTAAAGAGATTGAGTTAAAAAGAGATCGGCAGGCTGTTCGTCAAAAGGATCGGCTAAAAGAAGAATTGGGGCTGCTTAAAAAGGAAGTTGGGGCTGTTTCCGGCAGTTGGCAGCCGGTTACGTGGCTTAGAGAGATAGAAAGAGTAGCCAGAAAGACAAAAATACAGATTACCAGCCTTGAACCTCAAGCGCTCAAAGAGCACGGTTTCTATAAAAAATCTCAGGCTTACGTAAACTTAAAATGTTCTATGGATAATTTAACCGATTTTTTATATCGACTGCGGGAATCGGGCCAGATGGTAAATATTGAAAGATTGCAAATATTTCCCCTTGATGCTAACGCCTCTTCCCTAAAGGTAGAGATGTTAATCTCAGCCATTTTTTTAGTTGATGAGGGCCGGGAGGGAAGCTTATGAGCCCCAGAGCTTTTAGCCGCGTAACTGTGTTTTTAAGCTTCTTGATATTTATCCTTTTCCGCTTAGGCGTAGAAAAGCCCGCTCTTGCCGGGCCGATAGAAGAAAACAGCGCGAAGCCTAAATCTTTTTCTTATTACCGGCCAATTACCAAAAGAAATCTTTTTAAGCCTCTTTGGGGCAAAGCCGTCTTTGCCCCGGCAATAAAAATACAGACTAATAAGGAAAAGAAAGAAATAAGTGCCGGACTAAAACGGCTTAAGACTGATTTAAAATTAAGCGGAATAGTTTTTAACGGCAGGTGTTATCAGGCCATTATAGAAAGCCGGCGAAAAAGCGGCAATAAACTTTTTTATAAAGAAGGAGACATTATTCAGGGGGCCCGGGTAGTGAGCATAGATGGGGATAAGTTGGAGGTAGTTTTAGACTTTAAGGGAGAAAATTTAACCTTAAATCTGACGCCCGCGGCTAAAAAGGTAAGAGAAAGTAAAAAATCTTTGCCGCCGTCCGGTTCTCAAAAGAACCTTATGCCTTCTTCCAAGTCTCAGATTATGTTAAAGTCTATGAGGGGAAACTAATTACGGCAAAGAGACTTTAACTTCATTTTTACATTCGCATAAACAGTTATAATATGTTATTATAGATAAAGAATAAGTTGTGGAAAGTTTTATTGGCAAGCCTTTATATAAGGGAGTTTTGTGTTAATGTTAAAAGGTTATTTCAAGCGGATGAAGGTGATAGTTGGTTTGGTTTTATCTGCCGCGCTGATTGTTTCTTGTTTTGCCGGCGGCCTGTCGGCTGAGACAAAAGATAAAGATACCCTTATCTCGTTTAACTTTAAGGAGACGGATATTGAGTCAGTTTTGCAATTTTTCAGCGAGATTACCGGACTGACTATTATTAAAGGTGATAAGGTAAGGGGTAAGGTAACGGTTATAGGCGCCGCTAAACTGCCGGTTGACGAAGCGCTTGACGTACTTCAGGCTATACTTGAAGTTAAGGGTTTCACGATGGTACGCTCCGGCAAGGTGATGAAGGTTGTCAGCCAGGCAGAGGCGATCAAGAAGAGTGTGGAGACGCGTATTGGCCGGGGGCCTGAGAGCGGTACGTCTGAAGATAAGGTTGTTACGCAGATAATCCCATTAAAATATATAGCGGCCTCTGATATGAAAGGCGTTCTAGGGGGGCTGATTTTTTCCGGTGGAAACATAATTGCCAGCGAAAGAACTAACACCCTGGTTATAACTGATGTAGCTTCAAATATTAAAAGGCTGGTTAAGATTATTGATCAGCTGGACGTTGAAATTGGAGAGGAAAATATCCGGATAGAAATTATTCCTCTTGAATATGCCGATGAAGTTGAGCTGTCAAGCATCCTGACGCAGGTTTATTCTTCAGGCACTAAAAAAAAACTATCACCTTCAGGGAAAAAAAGAATAGCCGGCATATCTAAAGATTTTCTGGGAGGAATAGTGGGTGAAGTGGCCATTATTCCGGATGAAAGACTGCACTCTCTGATTATAATTACAGCCAAGTCTAACTTTAAAGTAATAAAAGGATTTATAGGACAGCTTGACAGGGAGAGTCCCGCCTCAGCTGACAATATTCGCGTCTTTCCTTTGCAAAACGGTAAAGCGGAAGAGGTGGCGGCGGTTTTAAATGAGCTCTTTGCCGGTATAGCGAGCGGCCAGAAGGGGGTTAAAGCCAGGAGGGTGCCAAAGCCGGGTGAGCCCATCCGGCCTGCCTCAGAGACCGGAGAAACATTACCTAAGGAAGGCTTTGGCACTTTAGAAGGAGCGGTTAAGGTGGTGGCGGATAAAAGGACCAACGCACTGATTATTACCACCTTTCCTCAAAACTTTTCCACTATAAAGAGACTGATAGATCAACTTGACGTACGCAGCCCGCAGGTATTGATCAAGGCTCTAATAGCTGAAGTTACCCTTTCCAATGAGACGAAATTCGGCATAGAATGGGAGTACGCGGAGCCCTGGTCGGGAGGCGGGCATAAAGTCGCGGGGACGGCCAGCGGCGTGTGGGGCTTAAGCGACTTTATCTCGGAGGGCTTTAAGTACTCTGTTCTGAGAGATGATGAAAATCTGAGCGGCCTAATCCAGGCGTTGGCCAAGGAGTCTGAGTTTAACATTCTTTCGGCACCCTGCATACTGGCTTCTGACAATCAGGAGGCAAGGTTTAAGGTGGGCGAGTCCGTCCCCATCTTAAAGGACGTCAGCTATACCGAAGCCAGCGGGACGGTTAAAAGCTATGATTATAAAGACGTTGCCATAGAACTAACCGTTACTTCTACCGTCAACAAAAATAGAGACGTTTGTTTAAAAGTTCACCAATTGATAAACAAGATATCCGCCTATGACCCGGAGCTAAACGCCCCTATACTTATTACCAGAGAGGCGGAGACGACGGTAGTTATTAAAGACGGGCAGACTATCGTTATCGGCGGTTTAATGAGAGATGACAAGACTAAGTCTGTCAGCAAGATACCCATTTTAGGAGATATACCCATCTTAGGCCTTCTTTTCAGAAAACACCACGATACGGTAAAAAAGACGGAGTTATTAGTTTTTATTACCCCCCACGTCATCATCAACCCCGAAGATGCCAAAGAGATGACCCAAAGGGAAATTAACGCGAGCAAATCAATCCGCCTCCCCCTCGAGTTTGAACAAGAACCCCCTATGGATAGAGAGGAATAATCCTCCAGCTAACTTTGGAGGTTGGCTAAAGGCGGTTTTTATTTATTTTCCTTGACACCAGCATTACTAATAGTTATACTATACTTAATTAACACGCGTACATTTAGTTAAAGATATCCGCGTAAAGGAGGACGGATTTATTTTTAGCAACCACCAAACGGAGGCTAAAATGAAACAAACAACCCTCATACTCCTAATAAGCCTTTTTGCTGTAACCTCTATCCCTTCCTCAGCTATAGCCAAAGAAAAAGCCATACCCATTCTTCACTCAAGCGCGTCCTCATCATATGTAACGCCCCACTTTGCTCCTGAGAAAGCAATCGATGGTTATGATGCCAGCTTTTGGGGCGGAAAGTGCAACGCGTCGCCCTGGTGGATAACCTTTGACACGGGAGCAATGAACCGGATAGGCAATATACAGATTAAGTGGTACTCATTAACTTGCAGCCCCGCGGACTATGATATACAGATATCACCTGATAACCATAACTGGGAAGATGTCTTTACAGGTATAGAAGGGATTGACAGCCCGGATGGAGAGATAAGGAAGATTGACAGGGAAGCAAGGTATATAAGGTTATATATAAACGCGAGCAGAAGTTCTTTTGTTGCTATAAGAGAGTTCACCACCTATAAGACAACCGTACCTCATCTTCTGCGCTTCCAGGGAGCCCTGGGAGATAGTGAAGGCCTGCCTCTTGAAGGCACATTTGGACTAACCTTCAGCTTCTATGACCAGGAGACAGGAGGTACTTCACTCTGGCAGGAAGCCCAGGAGAACATAGTCATAGAAGCCGGCCTCTTAGACGTAGAGCTCGGAAGCATCACCTCTTTTGACTACCTGTCATTTGATAAACAGTACTGGCTTGAGGTTCAGGTTGAGGGAGATACCGCCATGACACCCCGCTTTAAGTTAACCGGCGCCCCATATGCCTTTATGTCTGAAGAATAAGCTGAAAGAAGACTGCCGATGCGCCTAAGAAGAACCTTTATTATAGCCGTTAGCTTACTCATATCCACTTCCTCAGCCTTTGCCCAAACCCACACCAGTACCAACTACACCCTTACTAATCCAAGAATAGTCCTGTCCGGCGGTAAGGCCGCTTCTACTAACTACTCCCTCACTAACGTCGAAGTAGGCAGCCTCACTTCAGGTAAAGCCGAAAGCCCCAACTATACCTTAGAAGCCTACCCGCTTAATAGAAGGTATGACGATAGCACGCCTCCTCTTACCCCCATAGTCATTGACGAGGGCGATCAGACTGCTTCTCTAACCCAACTCTATGCTTCCTGGTCATCCGAAGACCCGGAGACAGGCATCTCTGAGTATCAGTACTCCATCGGTACTACTCAGGGAGGCACAGACATAGTCAACTGGATTTCAACCGGCGCCAATACAGAAGTAACCCATATAGGCCTCACCCTTATTCATAACCAGACTTACTACTTTAATGTCAAAGCTAAAAATAACGTCGGCCTTTGGAGTGATATAGGTTATAGTGATGGCATTACAGCCATTGACCCGGAGGCTCTCTCAATTACCATAACCTCTCCTCCAGACAACGCCTCATTTAGCGCCTCACCTGTAACAGTAGAAGGAACAGTCTCAGATAACAGCGCCGCGGTAACCGTTAATAATATCTCCGTGGTTGTAACAGACAACACATTCAGCGCCTCTGTTGTGATAACGGCCAGCATCACCCCTATTATTGCCAGGGCTCAATCAGGCGCGGAGGCTGCCTCTGATAGGATAAACGTCTATCTGGATACAGCTCCTCCGGCCATAACCGTCCTGACCCCGGATGAAAATGCCGTGACCAGAAGCAGTGTCATCTATGGCCGTGTCTCAGAAGATACATCCCTTGTCAGCGTCAACTCAACTCCGGCTGAGCTAATAGACACTTACTTTATCGCCGAACCGGTTTTAGCAGAAGGCGAAAACACCATTACCATTGAAGCCCGGGATGAGCTGGGCAATACAGCTCAGATTACACACACCTTTACTTACACTCCGAACAACGATAAGGTAGTTATCGCTACTCCTCTTCATAACAGCACCATTGACACCTCACCCATAACCGTTACAGGTACTGTTACTCCTGACATTACTTATCTTTCAGTGGACAGTTTTTCACTATCAACGGCCTTTATTGAAGAAAACAGCTTTGTTGCTGATGGTGTCAGATTACAACCTGTTAAATCGGTAGTTACCGCTACCGGCCGTGATGAATTAGATGTTAAACATCAGGACACTATCATACTATATACTCCGGAAGTACAGCACTACGAGTTAACCAAGATATCAGGAGACATACAGGAAGGCGAAGAAAACCTGTCTCCGGCAGGCTCCGACTGGGAGTTAAAGCTAAAGGTCTATTCTAACAACCAGCCGGCCGTCAGTGAAACAGTAGAGTTTACTGTTACTGAAGGTACCGGCAGCCTCTCATCCCAATACAGCCTGAGTGACGCGGAAGGAGAGCTTACAATCACTCTGACCACAGACACAGACGCCGCTATAACCAACAAAGTAGAAGCCAAAATATCAAACTGCCCGGAGGTCAAAACCACCTTTTTCGTAGACACAACCCAAGGCCCACCCGCCAGCTTAATCAAGATAACCGATGAGTCAATAACACCAGTCCCCGGAGCCGCTATACCCCTTATAGTTAAACTGACAGACCAACATAATAATCCAATCGCAGAAGAAACCATAAACTTCCAGATAACACAGGGTACAGGCACTCTTTCTTCACCAACTGCCGCTACCACCTACTATGGAGAAGCCCAGGTTAACTTAACCTGCCCCCCAACCCCCGAAACCTTAACTCAGGTTACAGCCTCATCTGCTATAGAGCCTTCTGTGAGTGTAAATTTTAATATAACGACTTCAGCGCTACTGGTAGTAACTATTGACAATATTATTGCAAAAGTAAACGCCAACGATGAAAAGATACAGGATGCCAAAGCTGATATTACGGTAATTAGTGATGCTAACTTTTTATCCCCCGAGACACAGCTTAAGATATGGCAAAAGGGTAATAAGCAGAAGGTAGAAGAGTTATCACCGGAGCCAGGAATTTATATCAGGCCTGACCTTGGTACCGGGGAGACGGTTCAAATAGATAAACAGATTATTTCCTATGACCCAACAACCCAAATTTATGTAATTAAGTATAAGCGCGCAGATCAGATAGAAGAAAGGCCTTATATTTTAACTTATATTGATTATTCTAGAGGCATAATTTTTAAAGAGGAATCTTATTCCAAAACAGGTAATTTAGGTATACTGGTTATAACTGAGATGTCAGATTTAGTTCAAATTCCGGAAGCAGATAATGCCTGGCTATATAATACTAAGACTGAAAAGATGTATGAAGGTTCAAGCTTACAATATACCACTGCGTATTCTATTTATAACCGGCAGGTAAACACAGGTATTCCTGATTCGGAGTTTTAATAAGAGAAAGAGAAATGAAAAGAAAGAAACGAATTATCTGGATACTTATTTTAGTTGGATATTTTATGTTCTTTACTCCTGTCTGGCTTTTAAGGCTTGTCGGCTATCAGGATGTTATAAAAACAGACCTCTACCCCCAGTGGATTAATAATCAAGAGTTAGTTTATCTAAAATTAGTAAGTTATTCTGATCAAAGCCCCGCCGGCTGGGGCATGTATTTACCTGGCGATCCCTTCATAATAAAATCCAGCAACGCGGATTTCTTTATTTATAAAGTAAATGTTAATAATTTAGACAAAAAAAAATTAATCAAAAAATTTTCAAAAAGAGTAAGTTTTAAGGCGATAGATATTAAAATCAGGCGATTAGCCAAATCCTTGGGCTTAAGATTACTTGAAGATGGGAATATATTTTTCTTTGCGGAAAAAAGCAGTGATTATTTTGCTTATCTTTTTAACATAAAAGGAAGAACTCTGAAAAGATATAAGTTTGATGATAGATTTTTTGGCACAATAGGCTGGAATATAATCGATATTTCTCCGAATGGGGAGAATCTATTAAGCGAACATTATTATTTTTACATAAAAAATATTAAGTTAAGAAAAAAAGATCTATTACTTGAGCCTTTGGGAATGGGAGATGTTCGAGCTAAATACATAACAAATAACGACATATTTATCAACGCCAGAGTTGATTTAAACGATCCAGAAAATATTCAAGTACATAGTTACACATTATTTTTAACAGACATCAAAACTAAAGAACTTAAACAAGTCTATTTTGCCAAATATAAATTAGATAAATTACCTTCTCCCTTTGCCTGTACTTTCTCGCCGGACAGCAAATATTTTGCTCTTAGCGGGGAAGGTGTTTTTGCAGAGATAGATAGTAAGTGGCAAAAGATAAAAGGTTTCCCGTATGATTTGGAATTTCTTTCTTTTTCTCCGGACGGCAAAAGAATAGCCGGAGTAGATAAAGCTGGAAAATTAAAAATAGTTGAACTGGAATAGGCAATAGGAATAGCTTAAAATGAATAGATTCAGGTTGGTAAATAAGAAAACAATTGCAATCTTGATATTTTCTCTAATTTTTACAAGCGTATATTCAAATCTTTGCGCGGAAGAAAAGTATTATCCTTATCCTATAGTCTTTGTTCATGGTTTTAATACAGAAGGCAAAGATCCTTTGGATATTTGGTCATGGCCGGTTGCTTGTCTTAGGGCTTATTTTACAAATCAAGAACTTGAAGATACATATTTTGGAGAGAGCTTAGAAGATCATGTTTTACTTTGTGACTATACAAGCATAAGTAATTATGCCAAACTAAGTAGCGAAGATCTTATACCTTATGTTGCTAAGGATCAATTATTAAATACAATTGAGGAGGCCTTATCTAAACAGCCGGATGATCAAAGGAAGGTGATTATTGTTGCTCATAGTATGGGCGGATTAGTTGTACGTTCTTTCTTAAAACAGTTTCCTTTCTATGAAAATGAAGGCAAAATTGAAAAGGTTGTCTTTTTAGGCACACCCCATTTAGGCAGTCCTACAGCCAGCAGTATTGTGCTTATCAAAAGATTAATCCCTGAATTAGAAATATTAGAAAAGCGATACCGTATGTCTGCTATGGATATTCTTTTCTCGTCTTTTTCCTCAAAAAGCAGGGCCGCCAGAGATTTTCATGATAAAGTTGGAGCGATATTGTTTCTGCATAAGCAATTTGTAGAGTTTGAAGGCGGAGGAGTTGGAGGATTTAGATTGCTAAACGTGAAAGCTGTAATTGGAAATTATAAAGAATATCTACCCCATAATCATGAAGAAAACCAAAAAGTAGCTGTTACTCAGCTGGTTGTTCCGGCAAATATTTTTAATACAAGAAGCTTCATGGGGATAGACCCACTTTTAGGAATGACGATAATCGGTCCGGAAATTGCGCAATCAAACTATACTGAAAACCAGACATTTCTTTCTTCTGATAATTTGTCTACACCGGCAAACTTTAATACTATTAAAGGAACAGGTGGGATGAGTGGACCAATAGGCAACTTAAGTAAATTTATTATGACGCTCTGCGGCAATAATTTTTCTGGTTTCCCAACAGATAATTCTTTAGATGATCTGGCAAGTGGAGATGGTGTAGTGCCTTTAGTCAGCCAGACTGCCTTAGAGGGAGAAATATATACTACCACCAAATGGCACTCCAAGGAAACTTCTGATTATAAAACCATCCTCAAAGCCATAGAAGATAAGCCCATAATCGAACGTATTTACGCCATTGCCGTAGATGAATCCGAAAGAAAAGAGGATATGAAGTATTATATTGTTGTTAAGGTGAAAGATTATCTTCTGGCAGACATAGAGATAGCAGAGATGACCTTAAGTGGTGCACCTGTAGATTGTAAGGAGTTTTATAATCCTGACGATAAAACTTATAAGCCCTATTTTAAATTTAAAAAAGAGTTCCTCAAAGAACGTCCTGACCCGAACGCTCCAGTTACCGATATTGAAGGCAATCCTAAATGCCTTGAGCTTCTTCCCGGCGAGTTTTACGTGAAGGCGACTATGGCGGCCGGCTACACCTATGAACTAAAACTAAAAATTAAAAATCCAGCCGAAGAGTTTGCCGGTGATGGCAGTTTTACCGATGAAGTAACAGTCCATTTCTCAAGGCCGGTAATTAAAGACCTCTTCTTCGCAAACGGCTCAGGGGATGAGATAAGACATGACCCTTACTTAGACTGGTCTATAGATGTTCCTATATATGATGAAGATAAGCATGAAGAAGCACCAGACTGGCGTAAAAATGACGGCACGCTGGAAACCTTTACCATAGAAGATAAGTTATTTCAGGATATGAAGGTAAGTATCCGGGTTTTTGGAGGCAGCAACCTTTATTGGCCGAAGCCGCCTATTGATTTTATCCCGTATAAAAATCCCTTAAGAACACTAATTGATAATGAGACAGTTACCTTAGATGAAAGTGAAGACGGTTATTCAAAAGAATTTGTTGATAACGATATCCTTAATACTGTTTGGAACGGAAAAGATGACAATGGAAATAATGTTGCTGGGTATTGTGATATTAGCGAGAGGTGGTATTGGTACGCACTCCAGATATTCGTCCAACCTCTAAGTGATGACCCTTATATCTATCCTCACAATGACCCTCCGGTACTTAAACAGCTTCTCCCCGCGACAAACTGGGATACGCAGAAATGGGATCTGATTTGCGCAGACCCCACTTTCATTCAGCATTCAAGAGAAGTAAAATACGACTTCTTCTCAAAAAAGGCGCGGGATAACTTAAAATTAAAGCTGAATAAAAAGCGCCTGGCCCAAAGAAAGGCCTTCGAGAGCGCCAACTATGAGTTAGCCTCACGCCTAAAAGAGATAAACGGCTCAGAAAGAACCATTGCCAAATTAGAGAATAGGCCTCTCCGCGAGAAACAAAAACCGAGTATCCTGGCTGTTATCGCCGATGAATTCTAAAATAGTCGTTACCTTTTTTACCGCCTTTTATCTTGCCATATCTTGTTCGCTTTTTTCTCAAAGCCTCTCTGAAGCGGATGCTAACCCTTCAGGGCTTATCGCGAAAATAAGCATTCCAGCCGAAAACGCCCTGGTGAGAGCGCATGTTCCGATATTTGGGCTTGCCTATGGCGAGAATTTCAAGGAATACAAAGTAGAGTATGGAGAAGGTCCTGACCCGCGGAGCTGGATTGAAATTATTACCTCCGAAACTCCTCAAGTCCAATGTATCAAAGTAAATGAAATTGCCGCCGGCGACCATACTATCCATGGTAATTTAGCTACCTGGAGCACAGGCTTTTCTAATTACATTTATGGCGAACCCCTTGCAGATTTAAACGGCATATATACAGTAAGGCTTGTTGTTTTCGGCAAGAACGGAGAAATAAAAGAGGATAGAGTTACGGTGGAGGTGGGGAGGGTTATACCTATTATTTATGGCGGGAAGATTGAGAGCAAAGACGGGAGGGTTGTTCTAAGGGTTCCCGAGCAGGGGATTAGCAGCTCCTTTAAAGTATTTGGAATAAAGGCAATTGTTGATGAAAATATTTCTATTCCAGCAGGCTATAGACTAATAGGCAAAATATATATAATTAGGCCGCAAGGTGAGCGGTTTATTAAAGATGCCGCTCTGGAAATGAGCTATTTGGAAAGCGGGATAAATTCTTCAGAAGAAAAGAAAATAGCTATATACACGTATAATCCAAATTCCGGCAGGTGGGATTATCTACCCACTGTTAATAATATTGAAAAAGGCGCTTTAAAAACTTCAATTTCAGGTATTAGTCCGGGCATTGGTTATTATTGTATATTGGCTAAAGATAGGCCTCCCTCAGCGCCGCTTATCTATAAGTCTTATTCGCCTACGCCGTTGAAACTGGTAACAATAAAAGGTGAAGCTGAACCGGACACGAAAGTTGAAATATTTGTAAACGGAATATGTCAGGATAAAGTAAAAGCGGATAAGGCCACGGGTATTTTTGAGTGCGGCAGGGTTCTTTTAAATAACGGAGAAAATATTATTTTTGCCCGGGCGGTTGATCAATTTGGGCAGATAGGCCCGCCCTCTGATTCTATTATGTGTGAGGTAGTAACGCGTTCTCCCATAAAAATAAAATACCTGCGTTTTATGAAAAAGGGCTTTTTAAAACCACAGGCCGGTTCGCGCGTTTGTATGGGGGATAAACTCTATCTGGAGCTAAAGGGAGAAGACGCGAGCCCGAATACAATTGATGCTGTTGACATAAAACTTATAAGCGGTATTTCCCATTCCAAAGGAATAGATGTTCGATTATTAGAAACAGATTATAACAGCGGTATTTATAGAAATATTGTTACAATTTCGCGGGAAAGCTTGGCGAGAGAGAAAAAAATTGGAGTGGGGCAAAGCGGTGAAACTATTTATATGCTATCAGAGATAGATGCACTCAAACAGGATAAAATTATGTTTCTTGATACTGTACCTCCGCTATCTCCAACAATTACGTCAAAAACACACCCTTCTTTATTGCAAAGTACTTTTGAAGACGGTTTTTCTTCATGGTCAAGCCGCGATAGAAATAAAGGAGCGGTTTTGTCAATTGATGAATTTGGTAATACTAAAAATGGCTATTGTTTGAAACTGACAGCCCGGAGCTATAGAAGCAACTTTTCTTCAACGGTTATTTCAACTCCATTCGATGCCAAAAAATACTCATTGGTAATTTTTGATTACAGTATTTTGCCGAACGTAAAAATAAATTTTCTGGCAAAAGTTAAAGGCATATGGTATGAAGTGGAATTTACCGACGATCCCAAAAAACGTGACAGGCTTAATATTGAAAAAATTGGTAAAATTGACAATGTCATTGCTGATGGCAATTGGCATACGGCTCAGTTTAACCTTTATCAAATGCTGAGGGAGAAAATAGATGCGCCTATTGTAGAAGAGTTCATTATGGCTAATTGGGATGAAGCGGGGTATATGAAATTAGAGCACGGAAGAAACAAAAAGGGCTCAAGTTACTTTATAGATAACTTTAGAATAAGCGGTTTAAGTTTTGCTAATTCTGATGTTGAATTTTCGTTTAGCGCCGAGGATGATATAAGCAAGGAATTAGAATATAGTTTTTGCTTTGATCATAATCCCGACACCATACCTGATATACTTAGTGAAGGCGCGAAAAACTCTTTTACTTATCAAGATAGGCCTGATGGCAAGTGGTATTTCCACGTTCGCGCCAAAGACAAAGCCGGCAACTGGGGCATGCCAAACCATTACCGGATAATAATAGATACAAAAAGCCCGGTTGTGGATTTAATCGCGCCCGTTAATGACAGCCGCTCCTTTGGAGATAAGATAGTCTTTTACCTAACGGATAATAAGGGTTCCGGGATTGATTCTGATGCTATCAAATTGAAGATAAATGGTGTAGAATATGACGCGGCCGATTCGGCTTTAAATTACGACAGGGCCGCGGAAACATTGACCTTTTCCCCTGCCGCCGCCGGTATTCTTTTCAAGAACAAGAAAAAGGTTAACATAGAGCTGGTGGAAGCAAGTGATTTTTGCGGCAATTTGTTAAAAGGCCCGGCTGTTTTTAGTTTTGTTATGGATTACTCGAAAAACACAATAGAACCTTCCCCGCCAAAGATACATCCTCTTATTTCTTATTCGGGGGATAAAAGTTTGGTATCTCTTTTTTGGGAAGAAAATAAGCCGCTGTGGATAAAAGGGCACTCTTTTCTTATAGACCGCTGTCCGCAAACACAGCCGGATAAGATTATAAATAGCCGTAAGAACTCAAAAATCTATAAAAACTTAGAGCCGGGGACATGGTATTTTCATATCTGCTGTCAGGATAAAGCGGGTAATTGGTCAAAGACAGCGCACTCTAAAATGCCCATAAACAATACCAAAGATAAATCTATACTTCTCGTAGATGATTTTGATACCGGAGACATCCCAAATAAACTCGGCGGGGGATTTTATTACTTAACAAATCCAGACGCGGGCGGAGAATGTGCGGCTGTTTACCATAAAGAGAAAAAAGGATATTCATTAGCTTTACGTTATGAAGTGCCGGAGCCGGAGGATTATACAAGTTATTGGACGTCTTTAGAGGGGATAGACTTACGAGGCTACAATTCTCTAAACTTATGGGTGAGAGAAGTAAAAAACAATGAACTTGCGCGAATAGGGTTTAGAGATTCAAAAGGAGCCGAACCAAAAGTAAAATTGGGAGATTATCTAACAGCCGAACGTGCTGATGGGTGGCAAAAAGTAGTAATTCCTTTGTCGAGTTTTGCTGGAATATCAAATTGGTCAAAGATGGAAAGGCTCTCTTTTTCCTTTGAAAACTGGATGGGTATGAAGAGAGGGACAATATATATAGACAATATCTATTTAACTAAACAGGTAATGCCTCTTATCATAGATAATTTCGATGATGGCAAAGAGCCGAACTTTATAGGTGGATACAATTACTTTTTTTGTGATAGGATTGCTGAGATACAGGTAGGTTATTATAGAGACGATAAAGATGGGGAAAGCGGCTGCTGTTACCGGATATCATATAATGGAGTGAAAAAGAAAAAAAGAGACGGTACTCCTGAGTCATACTGCGGTTATATAGCGGTATTTGATAAGCCCCTGAACGCTTCTATTTATAACAACCTATCTTTTTTGATTAAAGGCAAAGTTGGCAATGAAAAACCTAACATATATTTAGATGACGGTACAAGCACAGGGTATGTGGATACCTACGTAGACCTGGAAAAATATGTAAATGTTAAGACTTCCTGGCAAAAGGTTAATATACCCTTAATAGATTTCATAAAGCAGGGAACAGATATCAGCCGGCTTACGATGTTTAAAATGGTTTTTGAGTGGGATGATATGGAAGGAACCATATTTATCGATGACATTAAATTTGACACGCGACTGTAAAGCAAGGGGTCAGGTCTCAACACTAGTAATTTACTCTACAGGTTCAACCTCTACGCTAAATATAGTTCCTCTTACACCTACAATAGATGTAGGAGTTTTGACTTCAAATCTTGAGTTGGGGTCATATAGCTTCTGAGCCTTAATCAAAATCTTGCCCACCTCTAACTCTAACAAAGTTTGCTTATTCTGTTGACCGCTTACTGCAAGCTCTGCCATTAAAAGCTGGCTGTTTTCACTGACTTCTATGGTTGCTGTTCCTTCTTTTCCATCCAGTTCCAAAACGGCGGTTGAACTTGCTTTTGTGATTATAGTATCACCTTCATAGAGCAGCATGCCAACTTTAGCGGGAACTATTTTTTCTTCTTTAGCCGATTTTACCTCGGCATTACCAATTAGACCGGAGATAGTTA
>JAGLLT010000027.1 GCA_023140385.1 Candidatus Omnitrophota bacterium | reverse complement strand
ATTTCCTCCCGCTTTTTCCTACGTAAAAAGTTATATACAAAAACCGCTTTGTTGATGTGCTGTCCGCTATTATCTGCTTAATAGCTTACCTTATAAACTGAATACTTTCAAGAAGAAAAAGCATGATGTTCTTGTTGTTGTAAGAAGAATTAGTCCTCAGCGGCTACTCTGTTTCTCCCTGAATTCTTAGCTTTGTATAAGGCTTGATCTGCTCTAAATATTATTGTCTTTTCGTCATCTTGGAAATTGTAAGCGGACACCCCCGCGCTTATAGTTACCTTATATATTTCCCCTTTCTCTCCGACCAATTGGTGTTCATCAATAGCCTTTCTTATTTTTTCCGTTAGAGTTAAGCCATTCTTTAGTGAAGCATTTTTTAAGAGAAGAATCATTTCCTCCCCCCCGTACCTGGCCACAACATCTGAAGAACGCATTGAAGATTTTAAGATATTTGCCACCTCTTTTAACACCAAATCTCCAACCTGGTGCCCGTAAGTATCATTAAAATGTTTAAAATTGTCTATATCAATCATAGCTACACAAAAACCTTTGTTTCCGTTAACTTCAGATCTAGCCGCGAGACGTTCCGCCTTTAAGACTATCTTGAAATAACTTTGATTATACAAATTTGTCAGTCCATCAGTATTGGCTAATTTAGAAAGGCGCTGCTTTTCTATTGAGACGCGCGCGAAGTTATAAGTACTAATAGTTATGTAATTAACCAAAAGACCAAGCAAAGGTAATGAAAAATTTATTATTATTCCTCTTTTAAAAAATACAAAACTCGAGGTAAAAAAAACTACTCCTACACAAGTGGTCAAGAAAAATTCCCTCAAAGGATTCTTTCCCGAAATTAATAGGGAGGCGGTTAAGGTTAAAATATAAACAAGCGTCCACTTTACCCAAAGAGAAGGAGTTTGCATAAATTTATTTTCTGAAATATTACTTATTAATGTGGCCAGCCCCCCTACACTGGGATATTCAGACTGAATGGGAGTAGGTTTTATATCAAACAGCCCGATAGCTGTAACAGCAACAATACAAATACTATTTTTAAATGGCTCTAAATCAATATCCGGCTTTTTGCCTTCCAAAGAAGCTTTATAGGCTGCTAAAACTTCCAGAAAAGAATAATGTTTAAACGCGTCTCCCCATTGGCCTGTCCAATTAATCAGCATTTTATTTTTTTCTATTAAAGGAATTTTTGTCTCTTTCCCCGCGGCATTAGCCATAACAAGATAATCGGCGGCTATCTCCTTAATCTTCAAATCTGAATAATCCATAGCGATTGTCAACGCCATGTTATAATAAACATTTTCTTTAGACATGAAAAAGAGGGGGATACTTCTTAACACACCATCTATATCAGGATAAACATTTATTGAACCTGTCCCTTTTATATGAGAGGAAAACCTTTCTATGGGCAAAATCGCGTCTTCAAAATCCTGCGAGCGCCCCTGAAAAGAAAAAGGCAGATACACATTTCCCGCCTCTTTTATAGCTTCGGTAAATATAAAATCATCTTCTTCGGTAGATACTTCAGAAAATATAACATCAAAATAGATATACTCCGCGCCCAGATCTCCTAATGCTTTAACAATCGCGGTATGCCATTTTCTTGACCACGGCCATCTGCCAATCTTTGAGATATTTTCATCATCTATTTCTATAATAACTATATTGGGGCTGCATAAAGACAAACCTCTTAAACGAAAAAGGAGATCCATGCTGCCTAATTCCATGCGCTTTAGAAAACCTCTTCCCGAAAAAGCTAACAAGCAGGAAGCAACAATAACGGCTATAGTAACATTAAAAATAAGCGATTTTCTAAATTTCAAGTTTTTGCTCTTTCATTTTTCAGCAATCACCATTTCTT
>JAGLLT010000026.1 GCA_023140385.1 Candidatus Omnitrophota bacterium | reverse complement strand
TTAGTTTATTATTTTGAAAATCCTCGTTTTTGATGTCCAGGGTGGAGGCTAAAAAAGAGCCGGTATCCACGCGCGAGGAGGGGCCGAAGAATATGCCGTTGGGATTAACCAAAAAGATCTTTCCGTTAGATTGAATACTGCCGAAGATCTCTGAAGGATTTATGCCGACAACTCTATTTAAGGCAGATGAAGAAGAAGAGGGCTGGATGAAGCGTACTGTTTCCGGCTGGGCGATGTTAAAGGTTTCATAATTGATAATTGCCTTATCCGAGGTGGTAATATTTACGGTATTATCATCCGGGCGGGAGAATTCGGCGCTTCCTGAAACTACCTCTTCACCTTCAGGAAGAGCAAGCGCGTAGCCGGCGTTCAATGTCAATCCTGTCAGTATCAGTAAGGCGGATATCCTTCTTATGATAAGGTTGTCTGCTTTCATAGTATTATCTATTATAGAAATTTCATGTTTGCTTTAATGTAAAGGATTGAATTTGAACCGGTTGAAGGTTCTTCGCCTCCTATATAGCTACTAAGTGAGAGCTTATATTAAATGCCTTTATATATGACAGTACTATAGTATTAAAATTATATATTACACTACAAACTAAAATTTTTCAAGATATCTTTTCTTAAGGCCATTTAAAAATTAAAAGCGGCTACCTAAAGTTTAGCTGCCATCAAAACGTTATTTTTTGTCAAGAAATATGTCCATCTATTCTATTTCGCCTATTAGGCAACTTTTTTCTTGTCAAAGGCCGGCTGTGTGCTATAATGTTTTTTTAAATCAAGGAGGTTATTACAATGCTTAAGGTTTTACGAAAACAAAAAAATATGAAGGTAATACTCTGGGCAATATGTATTATAATTATTGTCACTTTTGTCTTTTTTGGCATTAGCAGCGGCCCGCCAAGAAACAGTTCACAGCCAAAATATGCCGGCACGCTCTTCGGCAAAAAGGTAGCCTTTGATGATTTTGTTAAAAGTTACCGTGCCTGCCAGCACCAGGCCGCCCTCCTCTACGGCAAAGACCTGCCCAAAGTCATTGATATGTTAAATCTGGAAGAACAAGCCTGGCAAAGGCTTCTTCTTTTAAGGGAAGCCAAAAAAAGAAAAATCCGGGTAGCTGATAAAGAGGTAGTCGAAAGAATTATCCTGCTGTTTGGCGAAAACGGCAAAGTAAACGAAGAGTGGTACAAGATCGTCCTCGAAAGGTCATTTAACACCACGCCCAGAGCCTTTGAAGAAGAGACGCGCCAAGGCCTGCAAATAGGCAAACTTGTACAGGTTATCAGCGCCGGCATAACTCTCAGCGGCGAAGAACTTTTAAATCAGTATAAAAACGAAAACGAAAAAGTAAAGGCGGGTTACGTCCTGATAGAGCCGGCAATATTTATAGATGCTGTTACGGCAGATGAAGAAAAAATAGAGGGCTTTTATCAAAAAAACAAAGAGCTCTTTAAAACCCAACCCGGGGTAAATGTCGAATACATAGCGGTCACCACCCAGCACACTCAGGGAGACGCTGAGATCAGCGAGGTTGAAATAGAAAGCTATTACCAAAGCAATAAAGAATCTTTTAAGATAAAGCCCGGCGATGAAAATACCGAGGACGCAGAAAATAATGAAAATGGCAGCGAAGTAACCTACAAGCCTTTAAAGGAAGTGGAGGCCGAGATAAAAAACACCCTCCTTCATAAAAAAGCTAAGGACTTAGCGCTGGATATAGCCGATGAAATAGAGCAGGATATCATAGGGGGCGCCGGCTTTAAAGAAGCGGCTCAAAAACACTCTGTTGAAATAAAGGAAACGGGCTTCTTCTCCGGCACTGAGTCAATCCCGGAAATCGGCTGGAACTATCAATTCCTGACTACAGCCTTAGAACTGAAAAAGGAAGAGATAAGCAATCTGGTTGAACTGCCGGCCGGCTATTGCCTCATCAAGCTTAAGGAAAAAAAGGACTCATATATTCCATCCTACGATGAGATCAAAGAAGACGCTAAAAAGGCTTATATAAACAAACAAGCTCTCCTCCTGGCCGAAGAAAGCGCGAAAGAGTACCGGAAAAAAATCGGGGAAGCCGTCAAAGCGGGCAAGGGTTTTAAAGAAGCCGCCGCGGCTCTTTCTCTCAATATTGAAGAAACTGACTTTTTCAGCAGGAACGACTACATCAAGGGCATAGGCAAGTCACCCGGCTTTATTCAAAGCGCCTTCAACCTTAAAATAGCCGATATATCAAGTATTATCCGGGTAGCCAAAGGATACTGCATACTCACCCCCCAGGAACTAAAACCCATAGACGAAGAGCAGTATCAAAAAGATAAAGAAGAGTTTCAGGAAAAAGCCCTCCAGGCCAAAAAAATGGAAGTCTACCAAATATGGTTCGAAGACCTACTGAAACAAGCCAACATCCAAAGCAACCTATAGGGGTCAGGTCTCAACATTCAACAAAACTTGTAGTAGAACAACCCTTGAAATGTGAAATATTTTATGGGTTAGGTGTAAAAAAGGAGCGCGCTTTTTTTACAGAACGTAGGATTTAAACTCATCGGACTTTGGCACTTCGCCGTCCCACCTGGCTAAAACACTGCCCTCTTTTTCAAGGATGGTGACAGGAATATCTAAAACATCGTGCATTGCTGCCTCTGCGAGGCCTTCAACTGAGTCCATATTGAGGAAGGAAATTTTGAGTTTTTCCTTGAGGTTCCACTTATCAATAAAAAATTCCACCTTACTTTTCGTCGTCTTGCACTTAGCACACCCCTCTTTACCAAATATCTTAATATGCATTCAATCTTTCCTCCCTCACTTAACCGCGTAATTACCCCTATGCCTGTCCTTTAATTCCCCAATCTTGGACTTATTCCAATTATCCACTCTCGAATAATACCCGACAATTCTTGTAATACCATAGACGTTGTTGGAATTGCAGTACCGGCAATTCTCAAGTAAACCGATAGAAACCTTACTACAATCTTTGCAGATAGTGAACTCCGGCGAAATGGTAAGTTGAGCCGCCTGCGTACTTTTAAATGTTCTCTCTACCAGTTTCACAATAGCATCTTTTGACGGCCTATTTTCACCGACAAAGGCATGTATTATGGCGCCTGATTCAATCATCGTATGAAACCTGCTCTGCTTCTGAATGCGGGTAATCATATCTATATCAGCATCCGCTCTGAAGTGAATGGAGTTAGTATAGTAACATTCATCTTTTTCGATTTCGCCCTTTACTACTATATGCGCCTCCGGATAATTTCTTAGGTCTACCTTAGCCAGTCTTCTGGCCGCCGACTCCGCCGGAGACTCTTCAAGAGAAAATTTCAACCCCAACCTCTTCTCTTCCTCCTTGGCCCTGAGGAACATATGAGAAATTATTTTAAGCCCTATCTTATAAACCTCGTCATCTTCGTGAAGTTCTTTACCGGTCAACGCCTGAACGCATTCATTAAGTCCGATGAGTCCGATAATATAGGTAGCCTTGCTCAAATCTATATACGGCCTGCCGTCTTTGGCAACTTTACCCATTTCCCACATCGGCATACCGGGTTCGCTCATAAGTCTGGCAATGAAATCACGTTTCTGGATATGCGCTTTAATAACCAAATCCAGCGCCTTATCTATTTCTTTAAATACGCCGTCTACATTACCCTTGCCCGCCCTGTATCCCGCCTGAGGAAGATTTACTGTTATATTTTGAAAGCCGCAAAAACGCATTGATTCAGGATGCTCTATCATATAGTTATCCTTTATCTGGGTTCTCAGGCGGCAGCAGGCCGATAGGGTTACCTCATCACGATCAAAGATAAAATAGGGTGACCCATTCTCGCTGGCTACTTGGGCGGCATATTCCATAAGCTCCTTCTGCTTAGGATCACTAAAAGTCTCCTTGTTAATATGGAAGTCGCACTTGGGAAAAGCAAAAGGGTGCCCGTCCTTGTCGCCTTCCTGCCAGACACTCAGCATAGCTCTGGCAAACTCTCTGGCGGTCTCTCCATATTCTTCATAAGTTCTTCCGGTGTACTTTCCTCCCGGGCCTATGGCCGGTATATTTTTAAGATAGGATGGAATGCCCGTATGGATGTTAAAGTCTATGAACAGGCTCTGTCCCCCGCGCGAGAAAGCATTTTGACTGCCTGAAAATATAAGATACTGCGCCTCCTGTCTCATCTCTTTAAAGCTCATCCCTTCCATGTACGGCGCGTAAAAAATATTCACATATCCTATCCCTAAGGCTCCGGCATAATAAGCCTGCATAGAGGCCAGAAAAGTATTTAAGTGTCCTGTCAATGTCCTGGCATGAGAAGCCGGCGCGCTTGACGTATCAAGATTACCCAGTTCAAGGCCGTACTTCTTGATATACTCTAAAGAGTGCGAACTGCAGTAAACTCTTGGATAGCCCAAATCATGAATATGAATCATCCCCGTCAGGTGGCCTGTCGCCACATCGGCGGAAAATATGTTTTGAAGTAGATATTGCTTTAAAGTAGTCTCGGCAATGGCTAAATTTATTGCTTCCGGATTATTGGCGGTTATATTGCTGTTTTCGGAGCTTTTTGAATAAATTAACTGCTCAATATCATAGGAAGGCATACCTATTACCGCCTGCTGGTTTAACTTTTTACTCAAGCCTCTTTCAAAAAGCTCATTATCAACCAGCTCTCTTATCAAGGTAGTCGATATCCGGCTTATGCCGGATTTGAATATTCTTTCTTCGACGCTGGAGGCCACATCCCAGGCCAGCTCTTCCTCTATCAGGGCCTCTTTCTGAAGAGCCATAGCTATCCTTTTTTTATCCCATTCTAAAAGCTTGTCCTTTGCCAGAGGAGTAACCAAAAGAGATAAATCTGTTGAGTCGGTTCTCTCCTTCACTCTTTTTCTTACCTGCAATTTGTTTCTAAGCTCTGTCCTTTTTTTCCTAAAGAGGATGTACGCCTTAGCGGTTTTGGCATGGCCCGTCTCTATTAAAACCTTTTCCACCACATCCTGAATCTCTTCAATAGAAGGAACTTCCCCAGTGTATTTTTTCCTTAAGAAAAGAGTTACTACATTCGATAGCTCTTCCGCGAGAAGCCTGTCTTCACCGCCAACCGCTTTAGCCGCCTTAAAAATAGCATTTTCTATCCTGTTTTTATCAAAAGTCAGAATACGGCCGTCTCTTTTTTTAACATGGCTAAAATATTTTGTTTCGTTTCCTTGCACCTCATTCTCCTTTACGGCGGCAGTTTCCGGACCCATCTACGCGCTCCTCTCCTTGGCTAATATCTGTTTTAATTCCTTCATGAACTGATTTACATCTTTAAACTCTCTATAAACGGAAGCAAATCTTACATAAGCCACCTGATCCAACTCGCCCAGACGCTTCATTACCAGCTCGCCTATATCGTTACACAAAACTTCCTTCTCATAACTTCTCTGCAGTGTCCTTTCTATGTCATCCACTAAATCCTCAAGCTTTTCTACACTAACCGGCCTTTTTTGGCACGACTTAACTATACCTGAAAGTAGTTTTTTCCTGTCAAAAGACTCCCGGCGGCCGTCTTTCTTGACCACCATTAAAGATACACCTTCTATATGCTCATAGGTTGTATACCTTCGCTGGCACTTGAGACACTCTCTTCTTCTTCTTATGGAATCACCTTCATGGGAGGACCTTGAATCAATTACTTTATCTTCCTGATGGCCGCAATAAGGACACTTCATTTTATCAGTTCTTTTTAATCCCTGTTTTGGTAGGAAAACACACTATATTGTATGTTAGTACTACGAGTATACACCATATTTAGATATTGTCAAGCCGCAAAATAAAGAATATTTTCGGCGCGTTTCAGCCGTTTTCTTTCACCGCGCTTACCTTTACACCGGCTTCTTTCAACAGCTTTTTTGACTCTTTGTCGGGATAAAAAGCGGAGATAATTATCTTTTTTATGCCGGCGTTAATAATCATTTTCGCGCAGATTGTACAAGGATGTGTGGTACAGTATAAAACAGAATCCTTGATATTTGCCCCGTGAACCGCCGCCTGAATTATCGCGTTCTGCTCGGCGTGCAATCCCCGGCATAGTTCGTGCCGCTGGCCCGAGGGAATTTTCATCTTCTCTCTTAAACAGCCGCCTAAATCGCCGCAGTGCTTCAAACCGGTAGGCGCTCCGTTATACCCACTGGACAGTATTCTCTTATCCTTAACGATAACCGCTCCCACCTTCCTTCTAAGACAGGTAGAGCGCGATGAAACCACTTTCGTAATCTTTAAAAAATACTCGTCCCACCCCGGCCTTTCAATCTTCTTTTTCACCCCTTCAGCAAGCCTCCATATCTCTGATTCTCTCTTTATAAAGAGGAAACGCGTTAGTCAACTCTTTTATCTCTTTTACGGCCGTATCAATCTTAGAAGTATCATCAGGGCTTTTAAGAAGTATATCAATTAACCCCGCGATTTTAATCATCTCCGGTTCCTTCATACCCCTGGTAGTTACCGCCGAGGTACCCATGCGTATACCGCTGGTTACCATAGGTGACTCCTTATCATAAGGAATCATATTTTTATTTACCGTAATCCTCGCCTCATCAAGTATATTGGCGGCGGCCTTTCCCGTTAACCCTACACTTGAGACATCAATTAAAAGGAGGTGATTATCCGTCCCTCCGGACACTATCCTGAAACCCCTGTTAATCAGCTCCTCTGAAAGCGCCCTGGCATTTTCAATAATCTGCTTCTGATACTCTTTAAACTCCGGTTTCAACGCCTCGCCAAAAGCAACGGCCTTAGCCGCGATAACGTGCATCAAAGGCCCCCCTTGGATACCGGGAAAGATCTGCACATCTATTTTTTTGGCATACTCATTCCTGCACAAAATCATACCCCCTCTGGGGCCGCGCAATGTTTTATGAGTAGTGGTGGTCACAAAATCAGAACAGCACACCGGGTCGGGATGAAGTCCGGCGGCCACCAAACCCGCTATGTGCGCCATATCAACCGCCAGATAAGCCCCGACCTTTTTAGCTATTTGGCTAAACTTTTCAAAGTCTATACTTCTGGGATAAGCGCTGGCACCGGCAACAATCATCTTGGGCTTACTTTTTTCGGCTAAATCCTCAAGTTCGCTATAATCTAACTGTTCTGTTTTTTTGTCCACTCCATAAGGTACTATATTAAAAAATTTGCCCGAAAAGTTCAGTTTATGTCCGTGAGTAAGATGCCCCCCGCAGGCCAAATCCAACGCCATAATCGTATCCCCGGGCTTAAGAACAGAAAAGTAAACCGCCATATTAGCCTGTGAGCCTGAATGCGGCTGAACATTTATATGCTCCGCCCCAAACAGTGCCCTCGCCCTCTCAATGGCCAGCTTCTCGGCTATATCCACAAACTCACAACCGTTATACCAGCGCTTTGCCGGATACCCCTCGGCATATTTATTGGTCAGAGTTGACCCCTGCGCGAATAAAACATTTTCAGAGACAAAATTTTCACTGGCAATAAACTCCAAATTATCATGCTGTCTCTTAGTCTCCTTCAGTAAAGCCGCAAAAAGCTCCGGATCATCCCTTTTCAATGTATTCATTTTTTATTCCTTTTAATGAGGGCATCAGTTATGGAATCCCGAAGGTTCGGGATGAACATAACTGATATGCCCCGAATTAATTCCGTCGAGAGTCGCAAAATTATCAAGGAGAATTTTGCGATATCTTTCGAGACGGAGCTATTTTATCCCATATTTCTTTTCTATTTCTGTGATTTTATCTAATCGTTTCTGGTGCCGCCCGCCGTCAAAGCCGGTTGTCAAATATACGTCAATCATTCCTTTCACCTTATCCTCATCCGTATATCTGGCCCCAAAGACAATAACATTTGCGTTATTATGAAGGCGTGAAAATTCAGCCTGGTCTTTATTTAAGCACAACGCGGCCCTTATTCCAGGCACCTTGTTGGCAGTTATCGACTGCCCTATACCGGTAGTGCAAATTAAAATACCGGTCTCCGCCTCTCCTTTAGCCACGGCCTCGGCCACCTTCAATCCGAAATCGGGATAGTCTACGCTCTCCTTTGAATCTGTCCCGTAGTCTCTAACCTTATACATCTTACCCTCTAAATAGACCTTAACAGCCTCTTTCAACTCATAGCCCCCATGATCCGCCCCTATGGCTATTCTCATCTTATCTCCCTTACTAAAATTTAATACCTAACAGATTCTCTTCTGATTCATCTACACCATCATCTTCCAGGTTTTCACCCACACAATATATAATCTTATCCTTTTTTGAATATCGAATAGGCTGGCCGTCATACGGATCTGTTGGAACCCGGTCAAAATAAGCAGGCACAAGTTCATCCAAGCTATTTGGTAACTGGCCGTGATTATCTTTATGCGCCTTTAAGGCGATTTGAATTTCGGTAAGTCTTATTCTTGCTTCTATTTTATATTCTACACCAATAACATGAGTGATCCCTGGCATCAGTAGATCCACAAGAATCCTTCCTATGACGTTTCTTTTAATAACTCTTATGCATGTGGACGAATCAGCATTTCTTTCCAGATCATACATAAATTTATCAATTGCAGTAAAATCTATGTCCTTATAGTTTTTTTCAGACACCCCAGTAATTATATCTCTTATATGATTAGCCATTTTACTTTTTGTTCTTTCGGGATGAAACATATATCTAATAAACAAAGGTTGGATGAAACGAGTCGTCTCCATTTTATCCAATTGCTTCTCTAAGCCGGGCAGAGGTATTTTTTTCTTAATTTCTCCTTTCAGGTTTTTATCAATGCCCTTTTCCATTAAATCAATTCCATGAAGCATTAAATAGTTATATTCACACAAATAAGTTTGAATCAGTCCATCTCTTGCATCTTCATATCTTTTTAAGGTACTAATATATTCTTTAGCTTTATGCTCTGACAACTTGGTTTTTGAAACCAATTGATTAATATCCCCACTACCGATTCCCCTTATGACATCACCTATCATAAAATGAACCAAGCCGCCCTTTGAATTATTTATCATATAACCAAATCTTACATTCTCCAAAGCTGCTTCAAAAGCCTCATCCTGCTTATCTATCTTACAAAAGTACATTGATTTTAACTGATTAAGTAGCGCTATCTGCTGCCAATCAAAAAGATAAGGAATTAATTCATCTAATCCCTCAGTCATCTCGGGTATCTGCAGTTTATCTACATTTAAACCTTTTTCAAAATATTTAAAGGTCTCTTTATTTTTATCAAGGATATTCTCTACAAATTCCACATCCTTATCTTTTATACCTTCTTCTAATATTTTACCTATTCTATCCTTGTTATCTTCCGGAAAATACATTGCCTGGCTTGCTTTCTCAAAATAATAAAAGGCGTTTTGTTCATCAGGGATAGATTCATAAACCAAAGCAAGATCAGAATCATCAATCGGAAGCATATCTAAAGTTAGATGAATTATGCCGCCGATTACAATAAGAATGACTATTACTATAATTGCAATAATTTTCTTTTTCATCTTCTTGCCTTTTTCATTAAATAAACTCCTTTATCCTTACAATCTCCGTCTTAATTTCCTCTAAAACCTCTTTATACACCTCTATGGACTGGCCGATGGGGTCTCTGACTTCCAGGCCTGCTTTGTCCAAGCCATCGCGGTATTCCTTCAGAAGATAAACTTTACTTTTGGCATCAGGATAGGCGTCGATAATATACTCTTTGTGCCTTGCCTGCATAGTTAAAATCAGATCGGCCTTACTCACCAAAGCGGCGGAAATATGCTGGCTTTTTTCACCCGAGACGTCTATTGCTTCCCCCAGCATAACCTCAATAGTTTCTTTTGTCGGAGAATAGCCGCTAATAGCCGCGGTCCCCGCCGAAGAAACGGTTATATAAGAGTGCTTCGCCGCCTCTTTCTCAAACAGGCCCTTAGCCATAACGCTCCTGCAGCTATTGCCTGTGCAGATAAAAAGAACGTTCTTGGCCTTGACAATCTCCGCCCCGGCCCTTAGTTCTTTATTAAGCTCCGCTAAGGCAATGGCGCCCTCTCTCAAAAGTACGTATGGAGCGGATGTCGCGTCTAAAACCGTTGACTCAACCCCGCCGCCCGCGAAAGAGGCATCAATTATAACCTCAATTAATCCGTCAAAAGAAATGATAACGCCGGATGAATTATTAGAGGCCGGATTGCCGGAAAAGTTAGCGCTCGGCGCGCATAAAGGCATCCGGCACTCTTCAAGCAGTTTCCTGGCTATCTCATTGGCGGGAATCCTGAAACCGGTTTTTTTTCCGTCCCTTCCCTTTAAAATCAAGGTTAACGGCCCCGGCCAAAACTTATCCATCAAGGCTTTTACACCTTCTCTAATCTCAATCCCAAAAGCCTCCAGCCTCTCCGGTTTATCAATCAGCACAGGCAGGGGTTTACTTAAAGGCCTTTTCTTTATCTCATAAACTCTCTTAACCGCCTTTTCATTAGAGCAGTCAGCGCCCAGGCCGTAGACCGTATCTGTAGGAAAAGCCGCCAGTCCGCCTTCTTTTAAAATAGCGGCCGCTCTTTTAATCTTTTCCATCTCAATATTAGCCGGATCAATCTTTATAATTTCTGTTTTTGGCATATTGCTTTCCTATAAACGGGTTAATTAACTCTTAATTGATAGACATTACTTAAAAATTCAGCTACTCCCCTGACATCTTTTATCCTGTAGGCGGCGTTAGACTTTTTTCGTCTTCCGATAAGAACACCGATATCTTTTTTTTCCAGAATCTTAAAGACATCTTCATCGGTTTTATCATCACCCAGATAAATAGTCAACAAATCATCCTTCTCAATTATCCGCTTTATCTTTAAAACAGCGCTTCCTTTATTCCAGGCGGCAGGCGGCCTTACCTCAAAAACCATCTTGCCCCTGGTCACCTTTATTCTTTCCTCATCCCTGTACTCTTTGACCGCGGCCCAAAACTTCTTCTTAAGAGTTTTAACGTCCTCATTGGCGGTCATCCTGTAATGGAGGCTTAAAGAATAAACTTTATTTTCTACCAAAACTCCCTTAATACCTCTAAGATCTCTTCTCAGCCGGTCGGCTATTTTTTTTATAAGCGGTAAAGTCTTTTTTATTTCCGGGTGAATAAACAGTTTAATCCCGCCTTTTTTATCAATATACTCCAATTCAAAGCCGTGATTACCAACGTAAAAGATGCCTTTAATCTTTACGAGGCGTTTCACATCTTTTAGCGGCCGGCCGCTGATAATGCCGGTAGTTACTCCTTTAAGCCCGCTTAATAAAGCTATTGAAGAGACGGCCTTGCCATCCGCCCTGGCCAAGCCGGGATGCTTAACAATCCTACTTAGGGTCCCATCAAAGTCCGAAAGCACCAATAGGTTTTTAGCTTTTTTGATTTTTAACCAAACGGATTGCCAATGCTTCTTCATATCTTTCATAACAGCGGATTTAGAGATAGAATTTGGACAGCTCCTGTATAACCGTCGCCGCCCATTTATAAATGTTATTATCGGACACAATATCCCTTAAGATTTTCATCCGTTTCTCTTTTTCTTTTTGAGGCATATCAATGACCTGCTTAATTGTATCAACAAATTCATCAGTATTAAAAGGATTGATAAAAAACGCCTCCTGCAGTTCCCGGGCGGAGCCGGTAAACTGACTTAAAATAATGGCGCCGTTATAATCATTCTTTGAAGCAATATACTCTTTTGCTACCAGATTCATACCGTCATGCAAAGAGCTAATCACGATAACATCGGCCAGGCTATAGAAGGTAAGTATGTCATTATAAGGTACAAACTCCTTTGAGAAAATCAAAGGCGTCCAGTCGCTGGTAGAGTGCTTCCAGTTTATCTCTCCCACCAGCCTGTTTATCTCGCTGTTTATATCCTCGTAGGCCTTAATAAGCACGCGGCTGACAGCCCCTATTTGAACAAAAACAATCTTTTCTTTATACCGCGGATACTTGTCCAAAAACTTATCAAAGGCTATAAGCCGCTCCGGAATACCCTTGGTATAATCAATCCTGTCACAGCCCAAAAAGACAATCTTGCCCTCCAGTGAAAGGTCTTTTTTTAGCTTCTTAGCTCTTTTCAGACTGGCCTCTAAAGCAACCTGCCTTGAAATTTCCTCAAAGTCAACGCTGATGGGAAAGGCCCTCACCAGGGTTTCATGGCCCTCTTTTATCAGCGAGTTTCTTTCTCTGTCCGTTTTAGCCTCAACTTCCCTCTCAACCGTCTCTATAAAATTATCGGCATGGTATCTGATATGAAACCCCACCATATCGTTGGCCAGAATTCCTTCAATTATCTCTTTTTTAAAGGGGCAGATTCTAAAGGCCTCAGGATTAGGCCAGGGAATATGCCAGAAGTAGGCGCAAATTATATTGGGATTTGCTTCCTTAATGTACTTAGCTGTCAGGGCAAGCTGAAAGTCCTGTATCCAGACCAATGTCTTTTTATTATTCCTTCTTCCAATCTCTTCAATAACCGCGTCGGCAAACTTCTTATTAACCTTTTGATACATCTGCCAGTCTTCTTCCCTAAAAACCGGGCGTTGGTAAACTATATGGGACAAAGGCCATAGCGTCTCGTTGGAAAAGCCGTAGTAATAACCCTTTTCCTCTTCCTTGCTCAGCCACAACCTTTTTAAGGTATACTTTGGGTCACCTTCGGGAACCATAATCTTATTATTTTTATCAACCACCTTTCTGTCCCCACTGCCGCTTCCATGGGCTATCCAGGTACCGCCGCAGGCCTTCATAACCGGATCAAGGGCGGTAACCGCTCCGCCGGATGGACGCTGAACTTTAATCCTGCCCTCTTTCATAGTATGAATATAGGGTTCACGGTTTGAAAGGACGATTAAATTATACTCGCCCAGCTCATTAACGATTGTTTTTTTCAATTCTTCTTTTGTGTACATCTAACTTTTATTTTCCTTCATATAAACATCTCTAATGGGAAATGGTATAACAATTCCTTCTTTATTGTATCTTTCATGAAGCCTCTTAATAAATTCATGCTTTATCATATAGTTGTCAACAAATTCCTTTGCCCGCAAAATGACGCTGAAGTCAATGCTAAAATCATTAAAGGTGTGGTATCTGATAAAAGGCTTAAAGCCGGCCACTCCCCCCTGAACCTCTTTTAAAACTTCCTCGCCCACCTCAATGGTAACCTTCTCTACGTGCTTTAAATCACTATCATAATGCACACCAACCTGTACCAGAACGGACATCTCCTGCACCGGCATATAATAATTGGTTATAACCGATTGGGATAACTTAGAGTTGGGAATAATAACCACGTTATTAGGAAGCATCCTGACCTTTGTCGCCCGCCAGCCGATGTCAAATACGTATCCTTCTTCGCCGCTCTCCAGCTTTACAAAGTCGCCGATTCTTACATGCCTGGCAAGGGTCATATAGATACCGCTGAATACATTGGCCAGCGTATCCTGCAAGGCTAAGGCAACAGCCAACCCTCCGACACCCAACGTACCCAATATAGGAGTTATGGAAATACCCAAAGAACGCAGAATAATCAGGCCGCCAATAACAAAAACAACTACCCTAGTTATATTTCTGGTGAGACTGCTGACGGCAAGGGCGCCCTCACCTTTATCGGCCATCATGCTAAGAGCCGCGGAAAATATATTAGCGGCCGCCACAGTCACCGTTAATACGGCGGCGGCGGCTAAAGCCTTACCGCTAAGTGAAGCCTGACTAACAGATATCCCCCACATATCAAGCGCCAGGTAAACGCCCAAAATCAAGGTCCAAATAGGAAGCCAGCGCCTTAAGTTCTCTACAAGGACGTCATCCCATTTAATCCTGGTTTTTTTAGCCCAGCGTAAAAGATGCCTGCAAACCACGTTCCTTAAAAGAATTCCCACTAAAAAAGATACGGCTATAACAAGAAGAGGAAGAATAGATTTAAAGACAGGGTTTTCAAAAATTTCTTTTAATACTTCCATCACTCACCCCCATACAATAGCTTCCGGCAACAGCTTTTAGTATAACAACTTCCGCCAATATCGTCAAGAAAATAACCTATATTTTGGTCTTCAGGATAGAGCGGGTCTGTTCTTTCCGGTATCCCAGGAGCCTTTTACCCAGCATTTTATCGCTAAGCGCCAATATTCCGATAGCATAAAGGGCGGCATTTTTAGCGCCGGTTGTACCAATAGCCATACAGGCGACCGGTATGCCCGCGGGCATCTGAACCGTAGAAAATAAAGAGTCTATCCCCTTTAAATCCCTGGTATCCATAGGCACACCTATTACCGGAATCACCGTATGGGCCGCGATCACTCCCGCCAAATGGGCCGCTTTGCCGGCCAGGGCAATTATAACCTTTATGCCCTTATCCTCCGCGCCTTCAACATATTTGGCCGTCGCCTTAGGCGTCCGGTGGGCAGATAAAACCTTCATCTCACACTTCACCTTAAACTCTTTAAGTATCTTTTCCGCCTCCCGGGCAACACCCAGGTCAGACTTACTCCCCATTATCACCGCCACATCAACTTTTTTCATAAACCTCTCCAAAATTTGAAATTAGTCCTTCAAGAAACCATCATCCCAATAATTATCAGCCCTACAATGCCTAAAATGAGAACTCCGTTAAAGATAAGCCCCAGGATGGAAAACATCTTCTTTTTGTTCTTCTGGCAGATGCCGGCAATCGCCAGGCCCACGCCGGCCAAATTAATCATAAGCCCTGCCATTATCGCCAGGCCCACAACCATCATAGCAGTATTCTCTTCACTCATCTGCCCCTGCGCCCCAAGAAAGGCCGCTATCCCTATAACGAAAATCTCTCCTACTCCTATCACCAAAGATATTACGAAGGAGCTGATTCCAAACCCGGAATGCTTTAAAAGATCATTTGTACTATTTTCCATTTTCCTGACCTCTTTTTATTCCTTTACCCCCCTTACCGCCCACATCAGGGTAAAATAATATTTTGCAACGCCTCACGATTTTAGCAAAAAGGTACCGTTTAAAAAATCGGCGAGCCCGTTAAGGCCGGGAGGCAATTTTTAGGTAACTTTTTGCGACCCGCAGGGGAAAATCGTGTCTTAGTGGAAAAATGTTGTTTTTCCCTGCAATTTATCAACTCTTTACTCTTTTTACCGCCTTTTGTCCGATGTCGGTTCTGTAGTACATTTTATCAAAAGATATTAACTTAATAGCCTTATAAACCTTGTCAATCGCGCCGGTTATATCCTTATCCAGGGCCGTCACCCCCAGCACCCTTCCGCCGCTGGTATAAACTTTACCGTCTTCCTTTTTAGTACCCGCGTGATAAACCGCTATATCCTTTAGCTTCTTTACCTTATCCAGGCCCGATATCGTCTTTCCCTTTTCATAACCTGCCGGGTATCCGCCTGAAGCCAGCACAACACAGACACAGCTTCTCTCATCCCACTCAACCTTAAGCTCATTTAACCTGCCGTCAATTACAGCCTCTATGGCCTCAATCAAATCCGACTTCATCCTCGGTAATACCGCCTGCGTCTCCGGATCGCCAAAACGTACGTTATACTCTAAAAGCATAGGCCCTTCTTCTGTAATCATCACGCCCGCGTACAGCACCCCTTTATAAGGACAGCCTTCTTCCTTCATAGCAAAAACCGTAGGCGTTATAATTTCGGCAATAATCCGCTGATACATAGTGTCTGTTATTATCGGCGCCGGCGAATAAGCGCCCATGCCGCCTGTATTCGGCCCTCTATCCTCGTCGTATATCTGCTTGTGGTCCTGGCTGGAAGCCAGAGGATAAATGTTTTCACCATCACTCAAAACCAAAATAGACGCCTCCTCGCCATAGAGGCGCTCTTCAATCATAACTTTCAAGCCGGCATCGCCAAACTGTTTTTCAATCATCATTGCCCGCACAGCCTCTTTAGCTTCCACCTTGTCTCCGGCAACGACAACGCCCTTGCCGCCGGCCAGGCCGTCAGCCTTCACAACCTGCGGCTTCTCCGCCCTCTCAATATAATCCATAGCTTTTTGAGGCTCATCAAAAACCTCAAAGCCGGCCGTCGGGATATTATATTTTTTGCAGATTTCTTTGGTAAATATTTTACTGGCCTCAAGGCGCGAGGCCTCTTTGGATGGGCCGAATATCCTAAGGTGCCTTTCCTCAAAGGCTTCAGTAATTCCTTCCGCCAGAGGCGCTTCAGGCCCTACAATTGTAAGGTCGATACCCCTTTCATAAACGAAGCAAGCAAGCTTTTCTATCTCATCAGCCTTTATATCAACAAGCGTAGCTATATCCGCAATACCGCCGTTTCCGGGAGCCGCGTAAATTTCTTTTACGCGCGGACTCTCCGATATCTTCTTAATAATCGCGTGCTCTCTCCCGCCCGACCCAACAACAAGTATCTTCATTCCAACCTTTCCAATAAATATTAACTCAAGGTTACAGACCTCTTAGGGGCCTTTTTACAATTTCCTATAATATAGGCGTCAATCCTCTGCTTCTTCAAGATACCAAGCGCTCTCTCTGCATCCTTTTTGCTTACGATTACCACCATACCTATCCCCATATTAAAAGTACGGTACATCTCCTTGTCGGAGGCCTTGGCCTTTTTCTCTATCAGCTTAAATACTTCAGACACCGGCCAGCTTCCTTTCTTAATTTCACACCTTATTTTATTAGGGAGTATTCTTATTATATTATCGTAAAACCCGCCGCCGGTAATATGGGCAATTCCCTTAATCTTTATTTTTTCCTTAAGCTTTAACACAGGTTTTACATAAATCTTAGTGGGCTTATAAAAGAGATTTTTGCGCTCTTTTATGTATTTTAATGAAAAAAGTTTTCTTACCAAGGAGTAACCATTTGAATGAATACCGCTTGATTTAAGGCCTATTACAACGTCGGACTCTTTTATCCCGCTTCCGTCAATTATATCTTTTCTATCAACTATACCGACGCAAAAACCGGCAACATCATATTCATCACCTTTATAAAAACCGGGCATTTGAGCCGTCTCGCCGCCAAGTATCAGGCAATCCGCGTCTTGGCACCCTTTAGCGATTCCTTCCATGATACCCTTTAAGCACTTCAAGTTGAGCGAAGAAGAAGATATGTAATCTAAAAAAAATAACGGCCTGGCGCCCGAAGCCACCAGGTCATTTACATTCATAGCCACCAAATCAATGCCCGCCGTCTTATGTTCATCAATATAAAAGGCGACTTTCAGCTTAGTGCCTACTCCGTCACAACTGGCGGCCAACACCGGCTCTTTCATTTTTTTCGCGTCAAGTTTATAAAAGCCGGAAAAACCTCCAATAGCGCCAATCACAGCCCTGTTTTTTGTTTTGGCTATCTTTTTAATTGAGGCGATAAACTTATCCGCCTTTTTTATATCCACACCGGCCTTTTTATAGGTAACACCCATTAAGATACTCCGCTTTTAAGCAATTTACATTTAACATATGAAACCGCGTTTTTAAATATAATATTTCCGTTTATTGTTTTATCCCCTTTTGCTCTGGTGCCGGACGGATGATGATTGGGAGTTAAGAATCTTTCCGGATGCGGCATCAAGCCGAATATCCTGCCGGTCTTATCGCAAATACCGGCAATATTTTCTAAAGAACCGTTGGGGTTGTAGGGGTCATACTGAAAAACAATCTGGTTATTATTTTTTAACTCTTTTAGAACCTCTTTATCAGCTATAAACTTACCCTCAGCATGAGCTATAGGTAAATAGATACTGTCAATACCCTCCGTCCACACACATTTACCTGCGCCCTGCGCTTTGCCCTCCGTAGTCTTGACGCAGGAGGAGCATTCTGATTTCTGGTTTCTGGTTTCCCTGCCTGCCGGTAGGCAGGTGGCTTCTGGTTTCTTCAAATGCACCCACCTATCTTCAAATTTATTACTATCATTAAGGCTCAGGGTAGTAGTTTGAGAAAAGGTTTCCGCGTCAGGCAGCAGTCCTGATTTTACCAACACCTGAAAACCGTTACAGATACCGATGATAAGCTTGCCCTCATTAACAAACTTCAAAAGGTCGTCTTTTAAGTTAAACTTTAGCTCATTGCCAAGAATTCTGCCCGAGGCTATATCATCACCATATGTAAAACCGCCGGGTATAGCCAGAATATGATAAGAAGATAGTTTCTTCTTCTTCGACTTCAGCTCATTTATGTGGACTACATCCACCTCCGCCGACTGCCTTCTAAAAGCATCAGCTGTCTCTCTATCACAGTTTGTCCCCGCCGCGCGAAGCACTATTACTTTAACCATTATTTACCACCTTAAAGGTTTCTGCCAACTTTCTTTGAGCTCATTTATATCAGCTTTAATAATCGTTTTACCGCTTAAACCTTTAACCTTCACTTGCTTATCATCCTTAACCTCACCTATTCGGTTAAACGGCATATCTTTTAAAACCTTCTCAAAATCATCTTTTTTATCCGGTAAAACTTCTACTATAAATCGAGACATTGACTCTGAAAAGAGTATTTTATAGTCAAGCGGCTTTTCCATATTAATTACTACATCTTTCAGGTTAACGTCCGCTCCCAAACCTCCCGCGAAGGCCATCTCAGCCAGGCAAACTGCCAGGCCGCCCTCGGAACAGTCATGACAGCTTCTAACAAGGCCTTTTGCCGCGGCCCCGGAAAGAGCGTCCATCAGTTTTTTATTATCTTTTATACTGCCCGTAGGGACATTGGCCCCCATTTGGCCTTTTAACCTGTAGAGCGCGGAAGCTCCAAGTTCATCCTTAGTCAATCCAACCACATAAATAAGACTGCCCGCTTCTTTAAAGTCAGCCGATATAGTTTTAGTACTATCCTCCATTACACCCATAGCCGATATCAGAAGTGTCCCCGGGATAGATACTGTTTTACCATGTTCATTGTACTCATTATTTAAACTATCCTTCCCCGAGATAAAAGGAGTCCCATAGCCCACGGCCGCGTCATAACAACCAATTGACGCTCTGACCAACGAACCCATCTGCTCCTCCTTTTCGGGAGAACCCCAGCAGAAATTATCCAGTATAGCAACCCTCTCCAAATTACCACCGGAGGCAACTATCTGCCTCAAGGCCTCATCAATAACATTAACCGCCATCCAGTAGGGGTCAATCATACCGAAGTAGGGGTTTATCCCGCAGGAAATAAGCAGTCCTCTTTTAGAATCATAGCGCGGTTTTATGCAGGCGGCGTCATTGGGCGAGTCGTTATCCTTCCCGCCTAAAGGCTTCAAGACAGTCTGCCCCTGAACTTCATGGTCATACTGCCTGATAATCCACTCTTTACTGCATACATCATAGGTCGACAATATCTTTCGCAGAGTATCCGTATAATCATCTTTTTCTTTTAATGAAGGCTCTTTCGCGTCAGGCCTTCTCCAGACAGCCTTATTTTTAACTCTCGGAAGCCCTTTGTGCAAAAACTGCATATCCAGCTCGCAGACCTTATTACCGTCGTAGAAAAGCTCTAACTTCTTAGTATCGGTATATTCTCCGATAACAACGGCTTCAACGTCCTCTGAAGCAAAAAGGTTTAAGAGCGCGTCCGCCTTACTCCTGTCAACCGCCAGCACCATCCTTTCCTGAGACTCGGATATCCATATCTCCGAATAATTAAGCCCATGATACTTCAGGGGAACCTTTTCGAGGTCAATTCTGGCGCCTGTTTCCTCACCTGTCTCCCCTATAGCTGACGATAACCCTCCGGCGCCGCAGTCTGTGATAGCTTTATATAAATTTTTATCGCGGGCCTTTATAATAACATCGGCCATCTTCTTTTCGGTTATGGCATTTCCGATTTGAACAGCGGAGCTTGAAACCTCCTCCGACTCATGAGTCAGCTCGCCGGACGAGAAGGTGGCGCCATGAATGCCGTCTCTTCCCGTCTTACCGCCCACAACAACCACAAGGTCTCCGGTATCTACTTTATCAAAACATTTATCCCTGGGCATAATACCGATGTTGCCGCAATAGACAAGCGGATTTCCGACATAACCCTCATTAAAATAGACGGCCCCGTTTACCGTGGGTATGCCCATTCTATTACCGTAGTCTCTAACACCGGAAACAACTCTTTTCATAACTCTTTTTGGATGAAGCGTACCCTTGGGAAGCTTTTCAAAAGGATAATCCGGCGGGCCAAAACAAAAAACATCCGTATTAGCTATGGGCCTGGCTCCCAGGCCGGTACCTAGGGGGTCTCTTATCACCCCTCCAATACCGGTTGAAGCGCCTCCATAGGGCTCTAAAGCGGACGGATGATTATGCGTCTCAACCTTAAAACAGACATTGCACTCATCATCAAATTCAATTATCCCCGAATTGTCCTTAAAAACAGAAACGCACCAATCCTTATTCAAAACAGCAGTCGCCCGCATAACGGTGGACTTAAGCAGGTCGTCAATAACCTTACCCTCATATTCAATTAACCCTTTAAACGTCTTATGAGAGCAGTGCTCAGACCAGGTTTGGGCTATAGTCTCAAGCTCACAGTCAGTGGGTTTTCTGCCTAAGTTTCTGAAATATTTCTGGATTTCCCGCATCTCAACCAGATTCAAAAATAACTGGCCGCTTTTAGAAATCTCCATTAGCTTCTCATTATCAGCATCAAGGAGATTGATTTCGATAAGGCTGAACTTATATTTGGGCAACTCTTTTTTAAGATAGGGTTCTTTTGAGTAGATTTCTTTATTTACGCGGATATGCTGAATAAGCTTGTTAAAAAAGGCCTTCTCGGCAATATGCCTGGCCTGCTTTGTGTCTATGTCGCCTTTAATAAGATACTGCTTGGCGGTCTTTACATCTTCAAGCCGCTCAATGCCCAAATCAGCTACAGCCTTTTTTATACTGGCCTCCCAGGGATCCATAACCCCCGCATTTTGGGCAACCTCAACCACCTTTACTCCGCCTTCAATAACACCTTTTTCGATATCCGATTGATTATAATACTTATACTCCTGAATAATCTTGTCAACCAGGATATTATCCACGATGCTCTTTACATCGCTTTCTTTTAGATCTCCGTAAAGGACATAGACCTGCTTTACCCTGACCTCTTTTACCCCCTCAATCCTCAGGTCTTTAATATCCTTTTTAGCCGCGTCACCCGCCGCGTCAAAAACACCCAATTTATTCTCTACCTCAACTCTCCAAAACATATATGTACCTTCTATCCTTTAAATTCCCACTCTTTTATATATCTTATCAACATACCTTAAGTAGTACTTATAATCAAAAAACTTATCTATCTCCTTAGGTCCGACGTAGGATAAAAACTTTTTATCTTTCAATAGGACATCCTTAAAGGGTACCTTCTTTTCCCAGGCGTATAGAGCTGATTTTTGTATCAGGTCGTAAGCTGTCTTTCTGGTAAGGCCTTTTTCCTGGATAAGATAGAGCATCAGCCTTTGAGAAAATATCAGCCCCTGTACTTTCTCAAGGTTGAATATCATCTTATCGGGATAAACAATTAAGTTGTCCACGATATAAGTCATCTCAGAGAGTAAATAGTCAAGCAGCATAGCGGCATCAGGTAGAATAATCCTTTCAGCCGATGAGTGGCTTATATCTCTTTCGTGCCATAGGGCAACATTATCAAGTGCTACACCCACATAACCTCTCAATACCCTGGCCAACCCGCAGACCCTTTCACTTCGCACAGGATTTCTTTTATGCGGCATAGAAGAAGAACCCTTCTGGCCTTTTGAAAAATACTCCTCCGCCTCCAAAACATCAGTCCTCTGCAGATTACGTACCTCAAGGGCTATCTTCTCTAATGAAGCGCCAACTATGGCCAGTGTTGAAATGTATTGAGCGTGCCTGTCTCTTTGTAAAACCTGGGTCGAAATAGCCGCGGCCTTCAAACCCAGCTTTTTCAAGGCCTTATCCTGCACCTCGGGGCCTAAGTGTGAAAAGGTTCCAACAGAGCCGGATATCTTGCCCACATTAATAATATCTCTGGCGTCGTTGAGGCGTTTAAGGTTACGCTTAGCCTCCTCATAATAAAGAGCCATCTTAAGGCCAAAGGTTGTCGGTTCGGCATGTATGCCGTGCGTTCTTCCGACACAAATCGTATTTTTATACTTTACGGCCTTTTTCTTCAAAACCCTCATAAGGCCTTTTAAATCATTTATCAGTATATCTACAGTTTCTCTAAGCTGTACGGCCTGTCCCGAATCAACTACATCGGTAGAAGTAAGCCCCCAGTGGATATACTTACCCGCCGCGCCCACATAAGACGAGACATTATTCACAAAGGCCGCCACATCATGCCTGGTAATCTTCTCCAGTTCTTTAATCTTTACAGCGTTAAATTTAGCTTTTTTCTTTATGGTAAGGAAATCTTTTTTAGGTATGATCTTCTTTTCTGACAGAACCTCGCAGACCGCCAGTTCCACCTCGAGCATCTTCTGAAGCTTGTTATCCTCGCTCCAAACATCCCGCATTATCTTTCGCGAATATCTTTTTATCATTGGCTTACCTCGTATACTTGGACTTCATTTAAAAACAACTACATCTTAACAAATAAAAATAAACGCGTCAATCATATTCAGTGGCCCTTTATTAGACTCTCTCCCGCGTCCAAGCGTTCCTCTATTTGCCTGAGGGCCTTTTTGCTAAGTGTTTCTTTAAAGGACAGGGCTTCCTTAAAGCAGGATACCGCTTCTTCAGCCTTCCCTTTTTTCAGATAAACACTTCCCAGCGTATCCAGATAATACGGCCTGTTTTTCGGATTAAGCTCTAAAGCGCGAAGAGCATACTCTTCGGCCTTATCCAAATCGCCTCCGCTTTCAGACAAACAGTAAGCCAGGTTATTATAAGCGTCGGCATATTTATCATCCCTGACGAGCGCCGCCTCATAAAAAGATATAGCCCTTTGATAATTATTCTCAAGAAGGTAGGTGTTAGCCAGATTAAAGGGATAAGCGGGGTTGTCCTTTTCTTCATCGCCCGCCTTTTGATAATAAGCCCTGGCCTTATCCGGCTCCCCGCTTTTCTCATACAAAAGGCCTAACCTGTTCAAGTGATAGGCGTCAACCTCCCAGCCAACCTTTTCCGGCGGGCAGACTACCAGCATCCAGTTACCGGCGCCCCGCCACTTTCTGCTAAAGGCGGAATAAGATATAAGCTCCGGCTCTTCCTTTCCCGAATAAACAAGGACAACTTCCTTGCTGTCATCATAACCAAAAACAACCAGATAATGATACTTCTTAATCAAAGGCAGGATCCGCTGCATTACGATAACCGGAATGCCCTCTCTGATTCTATCGCCCAATTCATACAGGTCAGCTTCGCGGCTTTGGGCAAAGTATCCTCTTTCAAAAGCAAAATTCTCCAAATCAAAGGTAAGGGTTCCTTTTATGCCGCTAAGATATATCGAATGGGCTACTTCATCCTGCGATACTTCATTTTTCCAAAAACGCAGGACGCCGGCCAGCGCCGCCGGGCCGCACCAATTCTTCTTCTGCTCAAAAAAAAGAAGGCCATCAATATAATGGCCTTCATCTTTATCGCTATCTAAATCACCTTTAATAATCGCGAAATTATAAGCGGTACAGCCGCACAAAACAATCATACATAACAGCGCGCTGAAATAAACTCGAAAAGCAGGCTTCACAATTTTCTTAACTGTTTTTTTCTATCTTAACACTGCGGTCTGTAACATATAAAAATCCAATAAAAATAAGAAGACATATTAAAAGCCCAATAACCAGCCCCGTCCCACTACCCGCCTTCTGGACAGAATCAATCTTCCCCGCCAGTTTGTGAACCTGATACTCATCCATAGTATCAAGCCTACTTTCAATCTCATTCGCCGACAATCCCAACTTCGCCAGCTTCTCAACCACCGCCTCTTCCTCAAGAAATTTAGTAATCGTCTCCAAATCGCTCCGGTGAGCCGCGGACAAACCCGCCCCGCCGGATACAGAATCAACCGGCATAGCAAAAGCATTCACCGGCAAACACCCCAAAACCAAAGCCGCCCCAAACATAAAAAAATAAACCCCCTTCTTCCTAAGCATCCCCTTAAAAATCATTCTTTTCTCCTCAATGAGTCCCGCAGCGGCGGGACGAATTGATCCCCCCTGCGTGTTTTCCAAGAAAACAAGGGGGGATATCTCATTTCCCAAAAATCATCTTTACAGAAACAGCCAACATAAACAACCCGAATATTCTTTTCAGCATAACATCGGGAACGCGCTCCACAAAACTAGCGCCTATAAAACCGCCCACAAAAAACCCCATAGCAATAAACATAGCCACAGCTATACTAACGTGTCCGTGAGAATAATACTTTAAAGCGGCGAGCAATCCTATAGGAAGTATCATCGCGGCAAGAGTAGTCCCCTGGGCTCCATGCTGGCTAAACCCAAAAAAGTAAATCAACGCGGGCACCATAACAATCCCGCCCCCAATACCCAAAAGCCCGCTCAATATCCCAGCTACCAACCCCACCACAACAAAAAGATAACTACCCAAAACAACCTCCCCCCACTCTTATCAAACATTAGATTACTATAAAAACAACTTCACGTCAAGAGGTTATAGCAAATTTGAAATGTTGATGCTTCAACTCTTCCGCTTGAGCCAGGTTATTATGCCGCTGGCGGCGATAAGGAGGGGCATGGCAAAAAGGGTAACAGCTACTATGCGTTTTTGCTTGCTTGTCAAATCAAGCTGACCGATTTTAATTGTCTTACGGTCGATAGAAATCCTGTAATCCAAATCCGAAAGCCAACTGATAGCATTTAGCCCCATCTCGGCATTACTGTATTTATCTAGAAAAGCGTTGGATAAAAAGTCCGCGTCAGTAAAAACAATGATGCGTGTATCCGTATCCGCCTGTGCCTCCAAGGGCACAGGGACATCAGAAACTTTACCCTCCCCTCTTGGTTCCCAGATAACAACCGCAATGGGAACAGGGCCCGGCCTGTCCACCCCCTCATCAAATTGGACATGCAGAGTCCTATTGGTCTCACCCCAACTGCTTTCTTTTGAAGCGGTTAAAACTAAAGGGGCCACTCTAACTGATTCACGCCGATCATCTAAAACCGAAATTGAGCGGGGACGGATATAAAAGGTATAGTCCAAATTTTTGACAATAGTCTTGTGCGGCGGATAATTACGGGTAGCCGGACATCCTACATCCTTACCTATATGATTGGACAAGTCTACAACAATATCATCAGCTATCCTTACTCCCCAATATTCCAGAATGTTATTCAAGGAAGGATTTTTGCGTTTTTCCTCATCTGTAAGCGGTTTATCAGGTGAGGTAAGAGGAGTATTTTCTATTAAAAAAAGGGCATCTCCGCCTTTCTTTAAATAACCTTTGATAATCTCATCCTCTTCTTCTGTCAGAGGATTTCGAGGGCCGGCAACGATAAGGATATTACAGTCATCCGGAATTTCATTTTTAATGCCCAACATTACTGTTTTTGTTTCTATATTATTAGCGCTTAGTATTTCCCTTAAAAGGCTTAAACCATTATCGTCCTCGCTAAAAACGTCGTATTCACCATGGCCGGTTAAAAAGTAAACAACGCGCTTATCCCTCGCCACCCGCATAATGGCATTAGTTAATTGCTCCTCAGATAACAGCTGCTCTGTAAAATCAATGTCCCTGCGCTCACTCCCCGATATAATTATAACTTTTCTTTCTTCTCCGCTTATCACACTGCCGAATTGGGCGGCATAGCCAATCCGCACGATAGGATCAATGATTTCGGTTTTGATTTTTCCTTTAGACTGTCTCTCATACTCTTTAAATAAATCATCCAGGTACTTTGGCGGTATCCCTACATGAAAGGCTATTACCTTAACTTCCTGTTTGATATCTTTTATAATTGATGTAGTGCTTCGAGTCAAGGTGTGCTGCTTGGCTTTTGTTATATCCCAGCGCGTATTATAGTGATAGGCCAAATAATTAACTCCCGCCAAAAAGGTCAGAAGAGACGCGGCCGCAAGCACGATAAAGCCGTATCTTTGCCATTGAAAGGCCCTCTTTGATCCACGAGTAAACTTTTTTAACTCAAAAAAACAAATCAAAATACTAACCAACCCGGCTAAAGAAATAAAAATAGTCAATTTGCTGAAATGATTTTCTATATACGCGGCCCCCAGTCCGCACAAAAGACAAACAGCTCCTATTCCGAATAACCAGGATGGATTTATGAGTTTTCTATTTAACGCCATAATCGATTCTCAATACTAAGTCTTGTGAATACAATACAAACAAAAATGCCGCTTATATAATACACCAAATCCGCCGTAGTAATAATGCCCGCGGCAAGATTCCCGGTGTGACTCCAGACAGCAATATATCGGACCACGGCTTCCGCCCAGCTGTTGAAATATTTAATGAAACTTATCGAAAAATACAATAAAAACAAGACCGCGTAAGAAGTAATGGCGGCAACAATCTGATTCTTTGTCCAGGAAGAGATTAATATGCCGATAGCAATAAATAAGGCGCCCTCCAGCCAAATACCCAAATATCCGGCTAATATAGTCAGGCGGTCGGGCTGGCCGAAAAATTCGATAATAAAATAATAACTTGATGTTATCCAGATAATTATAGTGAAAAACATTAAACTGCCTAAATATTTACCAACAACGATTGCTGTATTTGTCGTAGGAGTGGTCATAAGGAATTCCATAGTCCCGGAAAGTTTTTCTTCCGCGAATATTTTCATAGTCAGAAGCGGCACAATGAAGATAAACAAAAATTCCATAACTTTAAATACATCGCGTAAATCAGCTTCCCTGTCCCCGTCAATAATCAGGAAAAAAAATATATTAAAAACGCAAATAGTAACGATTAAAACAATATAGGCGATAGGAGATTTGAAATAGGCTTTTAGTTCTTTTTTGGCAATAGCAAAAATCTTCTTCATTACCCCTGGTTCTCCTTAGCCAAATGCAGTTTTAAAAATATACCCTCAAGGTCCGCATTGAATTCCTTTAGGAGATCTTTTAAGGTTTTATCGACAATAACTTCGCCGGCCTTAATAATTAAAACTCTATGAGCAATCTGTTGAATCTCTGAGAGGATATGCGTGCTTAATATAACGGTTCTTTCATACTCCAAATTTTTGATAAGAGCGCGCACTTGTATAATTTGGGTCGGATCCAGGCCTATTGTCGGTTCATCCAATATTAAAATTTCGGGATTATTAATTATAGCCTGAGCAATGCCCACCCTTTGCTTATATCCTTTAGAAAGAGTGCCGATGATTTTATGCCGGACATCTTTGAGGTTACACTCCCCTAAAGCTTTATCTATCTGAATACACTGCCGTTTAGCCGGGACGTCTTTTAGCCGCGCGGCAAATTTAAGGTAATCTCTTACCGTCATATCAGAATAAAGCGGCGGCGTTTCAGGTAAATATCCTATTTTTTTGCGAACAGTCAAAGAGTTCTTAGACACCTCCTGCCCGTCAATGAAAACCTGGCCGGACGCGGCGGGAAGATAGGAAGTCAAAATGCGCATAAGCGTAGTCTTGCCGGCGCCATTCTGCCCCAAAAAACCAATAATTTCCCCTTTATTAATTTCAAATGAGACATTCTTTAAGGCCTGAAGCTCTCCGAAATATTTGGTTATGTTTTTAGCAATAATCATAAATTAAGCGCTCTTTCTCAGGTATGTATTTTCCGCGGACTTTACAGTATTAGATTTTACTACTTCTTTGTAACTAAGGCAACAAAAACATTCACTATTTTGGGGTCAAATTGCGTACCGCTTCCCGCTTTAATCTCTTCTATGGCATCTTTGCTGGAAAGGGGTTTTTTGTATACACGGCCGGCGGTCATAGATTCAAAAGCATCCGCGACTGATAAGATACGGGCGTAGAGAGGAATTTCTTCTGCCCTTAAACCATCCGGATAGCCACTTCCATCATACCGCTCATGATGATGGCGAACCATTTTTTGTTCAATGCGCAAAAGCCTAAAATTTTTGAGTATTTTTTCGCCAATTACAGGATGCTTCTTCAGCGCCTCCCACTGCTCAGGGGCAAGCTTTGTTTTTTTCTGCAGAATAACATCACTAATCCCTACCTTGCCGATATCGTGAAGCAAACAGGTTTGCCTTATTACATCCATTTGTTCCTCAGAAAGCCCTAACTTGCTGGCAATGGCTATAGCATACTCGGTAGTCCACTTAGAATGTCTTTTAAGGTAGGGGTCTTTAGCCTCAATTATCTCAGTTAAAACCTGAATGGCTTCCATGAAGTTTTCATTCAAAACCTCATCTACTGAAATCGGCTTTTTTTTTACTCGCGCTTTATCCTCTTTGGGCTTGGATAAAGCTTTTTTTATGACTTCCCGCATATGATATATATCAACCGGTTTGGCAATAAAGTCCTCTGCCCCAAACTTTAAAGCCTCAACCACCGCCTCATGCGTATCTACTGCCGTCAAAATAATCACCGACAAAGAAGGGCTCATCTTTTTTACCCTCTTTAAAACCTCTATCCCGCTTAAGCCCGGCATTCTTACATCCAGTATTAATAGAGAAAACGCGCGGTCTTTTTTAAGTACCTTAAGACACTCATCGCCGCTGTCAGCCATAGAGACTTCATACTCATCACTCAACATCATTTGCAATGACTCTCTGATTCCAAGTTCATCATCAACTACCAATATGCGTTCGTTCATAATATTCCCTCTCGCCTTAAGTTTCACCTCGGACAACCGGAAGGTCTATCCAAAATACCGTGCCCTCCCCCAATTTAGACTCTACTCCAATAAAACCACGATGCTGCTTGATAATACGATGAGCCAGCGCCAGGCCCAAACCGGTCCCCTCTGCCCTGGTAGTAAAAAACGGGTCAAATAGTTTATTTAATACCTTCTCTTCTATTCCACAGCCGCTATCCTCAATTTTTATTCTCGCGAAAATACGCCTTTTTTCTATACTTCGCGAAGTGGCAAGGGGGCCCAAAGTAGAAGTAATTTTTAATGTGCCTCCATCGGGCATAGCATGCATAGCGTTTATAATAATATTCAGGAAGACCTGCTTCAGCTCTTCATTGTTACAGTTTACAAGAGGCAGTTTACCATAAGACTTAATAACCTTGACTTTGTTCTTTAAGAGTTCGCTATTTAGCAGCGACAAGGTATCATCAACTATATCATTGATGTCATGAGGAACAACTTCAGCCGGCTTAGATTTAGTAAGGGACAATACGTTATCTATCAACTTGGATATCCTGAGCACATCTCGGACTACAACCCTGTTAAATTTATTTCTGAATTCCTCATCGTTGTATTTCTGCGGAAAGAGTTGAGCAAAAATTTGAATACTTGAAAGAGGATTTTTTATCTCATGGGCAAGGCCGGCCGCCAAAGTGCCTAAAGAAGCCAACTTCTCCGTCTGAAGCATGTGATCCTCTAAGCGCTTATAGGCGATAACCAGAGAAATTTGACCGGCTATACTCTGAAGCAAGCCTATATCTATGTGTGAGTATATTTCATTGGCCGCGCGTTCAGATAGACACAGAAAACCGATAACGTCAACCGAGGCATATAAGGGTATGCATAAACAAGCCTTCACCCTATCCATATCTTCACCAAGAAGGTGTGTTTTTTCTAAAGGAAGTATTTTCTCCATCTCATCTTTAATCAGAACCGCTTTATTGTCAGACAGCCAGTTAACTAATTCGCTGTCTTCAGCAAACTCTAAGCCTTTGATTTCATCATCGTCAAAACCAACCGAAGCTCCGTAAGTATAATGGCCATAAATTTCATTTTTCACCATAATTGAAACATAGGGTATCTGCATAACCTTGGATATAAAACTAACCGTGTTACTTAAAAGCTTTTCCTGAGAAAGGTCATAAGTAATCCTATTGCCAAATTTTTGCAAGGCAATACGATACAAATATTTATTCTTAAACAATACCTTTTCTACCGCCTTTTCCGTTTTAATTTTTAACTGCGGAGTCACGTGTATAATTCCGGCTATCAATAACAAAAAAATGAGAAGGTGTGACATGCTTGAATTGTACCCCGAATACTGTGAGAATATTTTATCAACACTAAACGCAAGGCCAAGGTATGTTGCTGATGACAACAATAACAAAAGTATGTAAACAATCCCCTTGGTAAACATAATATTAATATCCATTAAGCGGTATTTAACAATAGAGTACGCAAGAACGCAGTAGTAGACTGGCAGCAAACACATATAAAAAGGGTGAATAAAAATATTAGATACGGGGAGATAGGTAGGAGTACCACCAACATACCCCATAAGTGTTGCGATTAAAAAATATTTAATTTGATTGCGTCTAAATCCAGAAAACCTCCTGCATCCCGCGGCCAACAGATAAAAACCATAACCCATACATGAAAAAAAGAGCAAAAGCAGTAAAGGGTATAACATACCAGGATCGGTATAATAATTAAAGTATAATTTAGGACTTACGCCCTCAACAAGTAGGTTGGTAAAGTTGCAGAAAAAAAGAATAAAGGCAATGACATATGCCCCGCTGAGTATTCTCTTCTTTTTTTCATAAAGCCCCACTAAAATAACAACAACATGTAAATAGGTAGGAGTAATGAAAATTACTCCCATATGGAGAAATCTTGACCAGAAAAATCCTATCTTTTGACTTGAAGAAATTACCTCAAATCCTAAGCCTCCACTCCAAATAAATGCACTTAGGCACAAAAGAGCAAAAGCACTATTGAGGGCTCCTTTTCTATTTTTTAAATAGACAAAAGAACCGGCAAATAAACTAAAAAAGGCTGTTATAAAACATAATGCTACAAAATAGGTAAGCATTTATCCTCTTTTTTTAATTCTTGCTACTCTGTGTGGGCAATATTTCTTTTGGTTTCGTGCGCCTTAATAAATACCCCGCTTGCTAAAGCTGCACAAATTGAAATCTCTCCAGCTAAAATGGAAGCCGCTACAATCTCAGCAAATTTTTTTGCTTTATCTGAACCATAGCATCCTATAGACTCTAAACATTCACGTTGAGTTTTTAAAGAAGTGCCCCCTCCTACTGTACCAATCACAAGATTTGGAAACTTTGCACTTATACATAAATCGCCATTTTTTGTAATCTCACACATAACAATTCCAACATTAGCATTTATTATCTGAGCTACATCTTGACCACAAGCAATAAAAATAGCAGCCAAACCATTAGCAAAATGAGCATTCAGACCAATCATTCCTGCCTGATAACTTCCAAGAAAACCTACATACCAAAAATTGTAAATTTCTTCTGGTGTAGAATTTAAATACCTATTAACTATTTTTTTAGAAAGCGTCACCTCTACTAAAACTTCTTTTCCATAACCTGTAATTAAATTATAAACCGAGGCTTTCTTATCAGAAGAAAAATTAGAACGCAGATAAAATCCTTCTGTTTTTACATTTTCCCTAATATATTCACAGGCTCGATCCGTGGCTATATTAATCATATTTAGCCCCATGGCGTCCCCCGTAGTATAGCAAAAGTTCAGTATAACTCTTTTTCCTAGGAACAAAGGTGTAATTTTTAATAACTTGCCATATCTTGTCGTTTTTTCTGCTTTTTCTTTGATCTTTTCAAAATTTTCTTCAACCCAAAGAATGAAACCCTTAATTTTAGAGATATCTTCCAAAATAAAGACCGGTGAAACATTAATTACATCCTTAGTAACAATCACATTTGCGCCACCTGCTTTAGTAATTACAAGCATTCCCCGTTGATATGTTTCTACTAGCGTACCTTCGGTGGTAGCAAGGGGAATATAAAAGGTTCCTTTGGCATATTGACCGTTTATTTTTAACGGTCCTGCAACACCAATAGGAATCTGTGTCACACCAATTAAGTTCTCTATATTCCCTTTCATGTCCTCACTGGGAGTAGAAAAATAACCGGTGTGAAAAAATCTGGTATTTGTCTTTTCGCTTAGCCACTGGCGCCTATGGGCAACAAATTCAGGATCAAAATTTTTATCCTTTTTTCTAGGAACAAAATCCAACTTCGTTATCTTTGATTGACGCTCAATATATAATTTAATTTTGCCCTGATATTCTTCGGGTATCCCGGTAAATCTCACCCCAAAACACAACTTACCCTCAGAAGCCTCTTTATCTTTTATCCAGGCAATTTGAGCCGCAACCTCAACCGCGCCAAATTCAGACGGCAAATCTATCTTTATGCTTACTTCTGCCTTTTTAGATAGTAACTCCCGCAATGATTCCTGCTCTATCTGTTCTGCCTCTATACACAAACCACCCTCACTCACATCTCTGGCAGTCGCTCCCCCTGACACTGCCTGACAGGATTTAAACTCAACCGGAACAGTCTTAACTATGCGCGTAAACCTTCTTTTCTCCAAGCTGCCGCTTCCATATTTCCTTTCGTCATCCATTGCTGTCACCTCCGCTTTTAAAAGAAATAGCTGCCCCCCAACATCACGTTATGTAGTATTATTTCATAATCAACCCCGTCAATAGTATCGTCGCCAAAGCCGTAGGCATACCCCGCGTTAAACTGAAAGTTATTTCTCTGATAGCCTAACCCTAAATACAGGTATATTTTATCTATATCAACTACATTGGTTATACTCACCGTTTCATCCGATAAAGGAGACTCATCCCAGGCTATACTGCCCCGCGCGGATAATTCAGGAGAAACCCGGTACTCCGCCCCCAAACGCACCTGATTAGAATCCTTCCACTCCCAATCTATGTCTACATCTATCAGCGCGGCTCCACCAACAAGGTCGTAATTTATATCTCTCTTTACTCTATCCCAGCCTGTCCGCTCCCACTCAAGCAGCAAGGTCAGTTCCGAAACCGGCTCATAAGCCAAACCTATTCCATAGCTATTAGGAAAATCATAATCCTGGGTATAATCACTACTTTCATCTATCCCTAAAGCGGTGTGCTTATAATATGAGTCTCCTTTTAAGGTCATCTCCGCGCCGCTTCGATATACACCGCCGATCTTTAAATTAGAAAGGGGCTTGAATAATACCCCAAACACCCCCTCAACTCCATCGCCTTCCGCTTCTTCCTTATAGTCAAACCGGTAATCCAGCGCGGGCGCCGCTTGAGAGCTATATCTCTTTTCAGCCTCTACCTCCATTTCACCTGTCAGGTAATTTACGCCGGCTCCTATTGATAAATAAGAATTTATCTCCTTAGCTACAGAAATGTTGTAGGCGGTCATTTTTATTCCGGAAAAGAAATCGGCTTCTATGAGGGCATTATTAACTAAATCCCGCGTCGAGCATTCCCAGTCGGTGCTAAGCGCCGCGGGAGTATATATGCCTAAGCCAAAATCAAAACCCTTGATTTCAAAAGACCCTCCGAAGCTCGTAGTGGGGCTTATACTGCTATATATGGCACTTGTTTTATCAAATTGAGCCGGCTCTACAGCCGTACCCGGTGTATTGTATATCCGTAGAAAGCTGTCCCCCTGCATATTGCTGTAATTAGCAATATCGTAGTTCTTCACCGAGTTGCCGTCAACCTGCTTCAGGTGAAGATAATGCGGCTCTATGGTAAAGTGGCTCTCTTCGACTTGAGTTAAGCCGGCGGGATTCCAAAAGATTGCCGTGTAGTCATCTACCGCCCCAATGCCTCCTCCTCTTGAAAGAGACTTGGCTCCAATACCAGCGGCCTTATAAGCGCCCGCTTCTACTGAAACAGAACTACACAAAAACAAAATAATCACCCCTATAACTAAAAAAAGAACTTTTTTCATCTGCCTGCCCCTTTAATGAGTCCCGAAGTTTAAATTAACGTCTTTTTGCTTCCATAAAAAAACCCCCGCTTTAAAGCGGAGGTTTAAGAGAAGATTTTCAGATACTTTACGTAATAGCTGTCTTTATCGAAATGCGTCATTTCACTTATCCTTTTGGCGATAAGTATATCATATTGCTTATGTTCTGTCAAGATTTTAGGGAGATATGAGCTCTATTGGTGCATTGTAACTCATATTGCG
>JAGLLT010000025.1 GCA_023140385.1 Candidatus Omnitrophota bacterium | reverse complement strand
TCGCACTTGTGATTACAATTTACATACAAAAAAGGACGGGTTCATTTTCTTAATCACCTAAAAAACGAACCCGTCCTTTTTTTTACCTCTTTTTTTTCTTTACTACTTTTTTCCTGATAACCCTTTTCTTTGCTACTTTTTTCTTTACTACTTTCTTCTTTGCTTTCTTCTTACCGCCTCTTGCCATTTTAGCTCTGGCTACATCACCGTCTTTATCAATAAAGTATAAATAGCCAGGCTCTTTTTTAATACCACACCTTTCAACTTTCTGCGCCATTTATCTCCACCTCCTCCCCTTGTTTAGATTTTGTTTCTTTTTCTATACTAAAACTACACTAACCTCCGATTTTAACATGGCTAAAAATTTGCTTCAGGGTTGAAATACACGACAAAATCGCCAAATAACTGGTCTTGGGATTTTGGGGAGAGGGCACATTATCCGTCCTTGCCTCTAATCTGCCAAAAGCGCCTTCTACAATTATCTGGTGGCTGTTTTTTTTGTACGCCGGCGAAGTCACAATTTTTACCATAGTCTTCTCCGGGCCTATTCCCGCGATACTCAAGATAGCAGAGACGTTTACATTTTTAGGAAATCCTTTTATGGCTTCGGCCGCGCTTCCCTCGAAAACTACGGTTTCTTTGTCAATTTTGTCTATATCAATGCCCTTTTCCTTAAAATAAGGAGCCCCTCTTAAGCCCTCAAGGGGTTTTCTGGTAATCAGCTCCACTATTTTAATCTCCGTCTCACACACCGCCCTGACAGCATCAATGCCGCACAAAGCGCCGGACGGTAAATAAAGACGCCCTTTACTTTTTTCAGCCAGTTCAAATAGATGAGCCTGCCCAATCAAGCCGCCGATACTTATCACCATAACATCCTTGCCGTTCTCAAGACACTTTCTGACAACTTCAGCTGCCACATTACCCGAGGCGGCCTCAACCACCAAATCACTAACTTCAATCAGCGCGTCAAGGCTGAGTATCCTGGGGCTTTTCTTTAACTTCTCTACCAGCTTATCCGCCTGCCGCTTATCTATGTCGCAGAGAGCGGTCAATTCTACCTTATCCGAAAAACTATTTTCAAGTGACTCAGCTATTGCCGAACCGATAGTGCCGCAGCCAACTATTGATACTTTTACCATCTAAAATAAATTTTCTCCTCAGCTAACTATCACGTTGTCAATCAACCTAACTTTACCCACCCTCGCGGCTATGACGACTAAAAATTTTTTGTCATTTTTATCCACCGGCTCCAGGGTGTCAGGATTTAATAACTTTATATATTCAATATTAACATATTTTGCGGTGTTTATCGTCTTTTTTATTGTTTTTTTTATTTTGCCCGTATTCCGACAACCGTCCCTGATTAACCTTTTTGCCTCTCTGAGAGATTCGTACAAAACAGGAACTTCTTTTCTTTCGCTGTCATTAAGGTACCTGTTTCTGGAACTCATCGCCAACCCGTCCGGCTCACGAACAATGGGTAAAATTTTCACCCCGACATTCATATTCAGGTCTTTAATCATCTGCTTTACAACCTGCGCTTGCTGAAAATCCTTCTGTCCAAAATAAGCGGTGTCGGGTTCGACAATATTGAATAGTTTAGCCACTACGGTACATACCCCTTTAAAATGCCCGGGGCGCGCCGCTCCCGAAAGGCCGCTTGAAAGTTTACCGGGTAAAACACAGGTTTGAAAATTCTCTGGATACATAACGGGAGGCGCCGGCATAAAGATATAATCAACACCTTCTCGCCGGGCTAACATTTTATCTTTTGACGGATACCGCGGATATCTTTTGAAATCTTCGCGCGGGCCAAATTGGATAGGATTCACAAATATACTAAGGACTACAACATCACATTCCACTTTTGCCTTTCTTACAAGGCTTAAATGGCCCTCGTGCAAACAACCCATAGTCGGCACAAATCCTATGCTCTTATTCTCCTTGTGCCTCATCCGGGATACACTGTTCATGGTTCCCGGAGTTTTTATCAACTTCATTAACCGCCTCCAGTTCATTTAAAAGCTCTGAGATGGTTTTGTTGAGGATAGGATGTTTTGCCAGAGGCGCGATCTCAGATAAGGGCTTTAAAACAAAGTATCTTTTATGCATTAAAGGGTGGGGGATTTTAAGATTTCTTCCTTTAATTACCAAATCATCAAAAAGTACTATATCCAAATCTATTACTCTGGGAGACCATTTATCCTGCCCTTCTTTTCTTCCAAGCAGGCGTTCTATATTTTTAAGTTTTTTAAACAGGGTATATGGATCAAGGAAGGTCTCAAGCTCAATAACTGAATTTAAAAACATAGGGTGGTCATTATTGCCTTCCGCCTCGGTCTCGATAATCTCCGATGTCTTTTTTATCTCAATATTTTCATCCGCCCTAAGATGATCAAGAGCCCTTTTTATATACTTCTGCCTGTCGCCTTTATTAGATCCCACCCCTATATAAAGCCTACTCATGAAGCCCCGCTATCCTTTCGACCGCTTCTTCAATTCTTTCTTTATTAACCGTCAAGGCTATCCGTATATAACCTTCCCCGTTATCTCCAAAGCCCACCCCGGGGGTAACAACGACACTTGCTTTCTCAAGCAGTTTATCGGCCAGCTCCATAGACGTATATCCCGGCGGAACCGGTATCCAGACGTAGAAGGTAGCGCGGGGCTTTAAAACCTTCCAGCCTAACGAACCCAGCCCTTCCACCAAGACATCCCGTCTCTGGCGGTAAAGGTCAATTAAATTTTTAAGGTGGTCGGTCTCTTTCTCCAGAGCCTCAATACCCGCGCGCTGAATAGCCTCAAACACACCGGAGTCTATATTTTCCTTGACCTTGCCCAGGGCAGCTATGATTTCGGGTCTACCGCAGGCAAAACCAACCCTCCAGCCGGTCATATTAAAGGTTTTGGAAAGAGAATGAAATTCAACACCTACGTCCTTCGCCCCCTCAATCTGTAAAAAACTAAGCGGCTTATTCTCCTCAAATGATAGCTCCGAATAAGCGGCATCGTGGCAAACTATAACCTTGTTGGTTTCGGCAAACTTCACAGTCTCTTTAAAAAAATCCTCCGTGGCGCAAGCGCCGGTCGGATTATTGGGATAGTTTAAATAGATAATCTTTGCCTTTTGGGCTACCTGGTAATCCACTTCATCCAGATCAGGCAAAAAAGCGTTTTGCTCTAAAAGAGGCATATAGTAAGGCACCCCTCCGGCAAGGATAACACCCGACCTGTAGGGAGGATAACACGGATCAGGTATTAGGGCGGTATCCCGCTGATTGATAAAAGCCAGCGGCATATGGGCAATACCTTCCTTGGAGCCTATCAAAGGCAGGATTTCACTCTCCGGGTCAAGCGCCACGTTAAACCTTTTCTTATACCACCTGCTTATCGCCACCCGGAATTCAATAAGTCCCCTGCCTGACGGATAACGGTGACTTCCGGCATCTCTTACCTCTTCGCACAGCCGGTCAACAATATATGGGGGCGTAGGAGTGTCCGGATCACCGACGCCAAGATCTATAATATCTTTACCCTCTTTTATCTTCTGCTTTTTCTTTTTATCTATTTCAGCAAACAGATAAGGAGGTAAATTCTTCAACCTTTCCGCTATTTCAATGTTAAATCCCATTTTTACCATTCTCCTAATAGTCAACCGTAACTATATCAAATCCGCCGTTGAATAAAGCCCTTTGTTCTTCTTCACAATAAATTTTACGGCCTGCACAGCTCCTTTGGCAAAAATATCCCTGGAGAAAGCGCTATGCGTTATTACTATCTCATCCTCTTCGCTGACAAACCTCACTTCATGCTTCCCCTTAACGCCGCCGGCCCTGAGAGCGTGAATACATATCTGATTTTCCGGCCTTTCTTCGGTCCGCCCCTTGCGGCCGTATATAACCACCTTGTCGGCATTCTGCTTTCTGGATGAGGCAATTATCTCAGCCATCTTTTTTGCCGTCCCGCTGGGAGCGTCCTTTTTAAACTTATGGTGTGTTTCAACTATCTCTACATTATAGTTAAGCGGCAAAGCCCTGCCTATTTTATCAAGGATATCAAAAACCAAATTAACTCCAATACTCGTGTTCGGCGAAAAAAACACGGGAATCTTCTGCGAGGCATTATTAATTTTTTCAACTTCAATCCTGTTAAATCCGGTGGTTCCGATTACTATTGCCTTTTTAAACCTTACAGCTTCCTGCAGATGCTCCAAAGTGCTTTTAGGAGTGGTAAATTCAACAATAACGTCAATATTATTAATAATCTTCTTTAAGTCATCGGTTATCCCGCAGGCGACAATATTTGAGTCAATACCGGCTACATCTGAAAATTTCTTGCCGACACCGCTATGCCCCTTTTTTTCAATGGCCGCCGCTATCCTAATATTCTTCTCGCCCGCCATCATAGCCGCAATGCGCCCCGACATCTTACCGCAAGCCCCGCTCAAAACAACATTTATCATTTTATTAATTCCCTCTATCTTCTTATTAACCCCGCTTTAATAAGCGCGTTTCTGAGTACCTTTTGGTTTTCCTCCATCATATCACAAAGCGGTAAACGCAAAACACCGTTAAGCATATCCATAAACATCATAGCCGTTTTCACGCTTATGGGATTAGTTTCAATAAACATCGCCTTAAAAATCGGATACAGCTTAAAGTGCAGCTCTTTGGCCTTTTCCGTATTTCCCTCAAGAAAAGCCTTTGTCATACCACTCACTTCTTCCGGTACAACATTAGCGGCTACAGAAACCACACCCTTGGCTCCTAAGGCCATCATCGGCAGTGTTAAAGAGTCATCACCGGATAATACATCTATATCGCAAAGGGATAAAATCTGGCTCACCTGCTCCAGGCTGCCGCTGGCTTCTTTTATAGCCGTGATATTGTCTATCTTAGAAAGTTCAGCTATCACCTCCGGCTTCATTGAAACACCTGTCCTTGAAGGCACATTATACAGGACGATAGGTATATCTACTTTTTTAGCGATTTTTTCATAATGCAGTACCTGGCCGCGGGGCGTGGGCTTATTGTAATACGGGGTAATTATTAAAGCTCCATCGGCACCAGCCTTTTTAGCGTGCTCAGTAAGATCTACAGCCTCATCGGTACTATTGGAGCCGGTCCCGGCCATCACCGGAATTCTTTTGTTCACCGCTTCCACCGCGATTTTTATCAGTCTCTTTTGCTCCGGATGCGAAAGCGTAGCCGCTTCCCCCGTACATCCGCAGGGGACAATACCCTCTATGCCGTTCTCAATCTGGAAGTCTATCAACTCCCTAAATTTAGCTTCATCTATCTGACCATCCTTGTCAAAAGGCGTAATCAGCGCCGTAAAACTACCTTTAAACATATTCAACCTCCAATATTTAAATTCCTATCTTCCCTTCATAAACCAGACTGCATTTGCCTTCTAAGTATACATTTTTACAGGTACCAGTTTCAATATCAAAATAAATTTTCAGTACTTCCCCTGAAGCAGTCTCAATCTCAACCGGAGAAGTAACTTTTTTTAACAGCCCCGCTATAACCCCGGCGGCCGCCGAACCCGTACCGCAGGCAAGCGTCTCTTCCTCTACGCCTCTTTCGTAGGTTCTTATCTTTAACTTCCCGGGCTCCAAAATCTCCACAAAGTTGGCATTCGTTCCCTGAGGTTTAAACTCATCATGAAAACGCGCGCCTCTGCCAATTGTCTTAACATCTATTTTGCTAACATCATCCACAAAACAAACAATATGAGGTACGCCGGTATTTATAAAACTTATTTTTAAATTCTCACCGCCGACCGCCAAATCAAAATTCAGCCTGGCGTCCTTCGGCTCTGTCAGTTTCAACTTAACCGTCTCGTCTTTTATCTCAACCCCAACGCGGCCGGCTTTCGTCTCAATCATCATCCTGTTCTCTTTCGCCTTCTTCTGATACGCGTAGAGAGCCAAACATCTGGCTCCATTACCGCACATCTCTACTTCATTGCCGTCCGGGTTATATATGGACATCTTAAAATCACAGTTCGTCGACTCACCATAGACCAAAAGGCCATCCGCGCCGATTGACTTATTTCTTTCGCAAAACCTCTCTGCCAATTCTTTTATGTTCGCGGCCGGGGGCAAACTTACCGCGTCTATAATAATAAAATCATTACCCGCCCCTTCCGCTTTTATAAAATCAAAACTCATTATATTCCCTTAACCTTCAAATCAGTCGCGATTAAATCCTGGTAGGTTTCTCTCTTTCTTATAAGATAATACTTATTACCTTTTACCAATACCTCGGCCGCCCTGGGCCTGGCGTTATAGTTTGAAGACATAGAAAATCCGTAAGCCCCCGCTCCCAGGACAACCAGAAAGTCGCCGCCTTCTACCTTGTGAAACTTTCTTGACTTACCCAAAAAGTCTCCCGTTTCACACACCGGGCCAACGATATCAACCGGCTTCTTAAAATATAATCTCGACTTCTTCCTCAAAGGCACAATCGCGTGAAAGGCCCTATATAATGACGGCCGCATTAAGTCATTCATGGCTGTATCCGTAATTACAAACGTCTTAGTGGGAGCGTCTTTAACATAAATCACCTTGGCCGCCAGAACGCCGCTATTACCCATAATAAATCTGCCGGGCTCTAAGATGAGGCGGGCATTAATCTTTCTTAATAAAGGCGCGATAGCCTTAGCAAAGCTTTCAGCCGTCTGCGGCTTCTCATTATCATAGACAATACCCAAGCCGCCGCCCAAGTTAATATAATCCAGGTTTATCTTATTAGCCTTAATAAAACCGATAATCTTCTTAAGGGCATCCTTATAAGGCTTGGCCTTGGTAATTTGAGAACCGATATGCAGATGAATGCCGTTTAAATTAAGGCATTCATACTTATCCATTGATGAAAATATCTCCCCGGCCGCTTTTAAGTCAATTCCAAACTTATTCTCTTTCTTAGAGGTGGTAATATACTCATGTGTCTCGGGATCAACATCAGGATTAATCCTTATAGCCGCGTTGGCCTTTTTCTTGAGCTTTTTAGCTATGCGGTTTATATTCTCTAACTCGGGAACCGACTCCACATTAAAAAATAAAATCCCCGCCTTTAAGGCCTCTTGTATTTCCTCATCGGTCTTACCCACAGAGGCATAAACTATCTTGGAAGGTTTGACCCCCGCCTTCAGGGACTTATAAAGTTCACCGCCTGAGACGACATCTAAGCCCGCGCCTTCTTTAACGAGAATACGCAGGATATTTAAATTAGCGTTCGACTTTACCGAATAACAGATTAACGGTTTAAACTCGCTAAAGGCTCTCTTTATCTTGTTAAAATGATCAACTATAGTCTTATGGCTGTAAACATACAAAGGTGTTTTAAACTCACCGGCCAGTTTCTCAAGAGCCACATCTTCGCAATAAAACTTGTTCTTCTTATACTTAAATTCGTGCATTTATTTTAATACCTTTCTCCAGTGGCCAATCTGCTTCTTGACTGATACGGGTGAAGTTCCTCCTTCTGATTTAACCGCTTTAACCGAAGAAGAAGCATCAGTCAATTTATCAAGCACTTTCTTATTAAAATATTTACAGATTTTCTTTAATTCCGTATCTGAAATATCTTTTATCATTAGCTTTTTATCCAGACAGAATCTGATCATTTTGCCGGTTATATCGTGAGCGTCCCTATAAGAAACCCCCTTCTTAACCAGATATTCCGCCAGATCAGTGGCAAAGATAAAATCATTTTCAGCCAGATAAATCTCAAGTTTCTTTTTATTAAACTTAAGGCTGTTAAATACTCCTTCTATTATCTTAAGACAAGCAATTATACCTTCAAGGGACTCAAAGAGAGCCTCCTTGTCAAACTGCATATCTCTGTTGTAGGCATGCGGCAGGCCTTTTAAAAGCCCTGAGACCTGTGTAAGAGCGCCCAATGCCTTTGAAGCAAAGCCCCTAACTAATTCCAACGTATCAGCGTTTCTCTTATTAGGCATCATGCTTGAGCCGGTTAAATAAGCCTCATCAATTTCAATAAATGAAAATTCATAGGTTGAATAAATAATTAAATCCTCGGCTATCCTTGATAAGTTAATAGCCAGGATATTTATAGCTGATAGTATCTCCAAGATATAATCTCTGGATGATACTGACTCAATTGAGTTAGAACTGACCTTCGAAAAACCTAACTCTTTGGCCACAAAATTTCTGTCAATTTCCAGAGTAGTCCCTCTGGCCGCGCAACTACCTAAAGGCATTTCATCGGTATTGCTTACAGCATGCATCATTCTTAGTTTATCCTTTTGGAGCGTTTCTACATAAGCGCAAAACAAGTGTGAAGCCAGTATTGCCTGGGCCGGCTGTAAATGCGTATAGACCGGCATAATTACAGAAATATTCTTTTCTGCCTGCTTTAAGATAGCTTTTTGTAAATCAATAATCTTTAAAGCAACTTCTTGGACAGCATCAAGACAATACATTCTGGTATCAAGTACTACCTGGTCATTCCTGGACCTGGCTGTATGCAGCTTATCGGCTACTTTTTTAGAAACTTCTTTATTAAGAAGCAAATTAACATATGTATGCACATCTTCCACGCCTTCAGAAGTCATACTGATTTTACCGGACTCCATTTTCTTTAAGATATTTTTGAGACCCTTAACTAAGCTTTGAGAATCTTTTTTGGAAATTATCTTTCTTTCACCCAGCATCTTCGCGTGAGCTATACTGCCTAAGATGTCATATCCAAGAAGCTTATAGTCAACATCAATACTGGCTACAAAATCCTCAACTTCTTTTGTATTTTTTTTAGCAAAAACTGTTCCGTATAACTTTTTGCTCATCTTTCTCTCCAAAAATTAAAAACTTAATCCTGAATTATTTTCTTCTTTTTCCCGTTAATCTATAAGGCAGGCTTAAGAGTTTAATAAACCCGCTGGCCGCCGTTCTGTCAAAAATGTCCTCTTGTGAATAGGTGGCAAGCTCTTTTGAATACAAGGAAAGTCTGGACTTTCTCCCGCAGATAATAATGTTGCCTTTATATAATTTTAACTTTATCTCTCCTGAGACCGTCTTTTGCGTTTCATTAATAAAAGCATCCAGAGAGGCCTTTAAAGGAGTAAACCAACAGCCGTTATAAATAAGCTGGCCGTACTTTTGCTCAATCGTCTTTTTAAAGTGGGCGGTTTCCTTGTCAAGCGTCATTGCCTCAAGTTCTTTATGGGCAAAGGTTAAAATAGCGGCGGCAGGCGCTTCATATACCTCTCTTGACTTAATGCCTACGGTCCTGTTTTCAATTAAATCACTTCTGCCTACTCCGCAAGCTCCGCCAATGGTATTTAAACTGTTAATCAGCGCGATTAAGTTCATCTTTTTCCCATCAAGTCCGACCGGAACGCCCTTTTCAAAGGCAATGCTTACAAGTTTCGGCTTTGAAGGCGCCTGTTCGGGGCTTTTAGTCAGGAGGTAGGCATCTTCCGGCAAGACCTTTTCAGGGTCCTCAAGAACACCGCACTCAATACTTACACCCCAAAGGTTTTCATCTATTGAATAAGGACTTTTTTTACTAACGTCAACCGGTATTTTGTGCTCCACAGCAAAATCAACCTGCTCTTCTCTCGAAGCAAAGTCCCACTCCCTTGCCGGCGCCACAATTTTTAGCTCGGGCGCTAATGAGGCAAAGGTCATCTCAAATCTTACCTGGTCATTACCTTTACCGGTACATCCGTGAGCCAGATAACCGGCCTCTTCCTTCTTGGCTGTCTCAACCTGCCTCTTAGCTATAAGCGGCCTTGAAAGAGCTGTTGCTAAAAAGTATTTATCTTCATAGACGGCATTTGCCTTAATAGCCGGCTTAATATAAGAGTCGACAAACTCCTTTCTAAGGTCTTCAATAACAATCTTGCTGACACCGGACCTCTTGGCCTTGGGGATTATTTTAGCTCTATCAATTTTCTGCCCAACGTCACCCAAATAAGCAATAATCTCAAACCCTCTATCCTTAAGCCACCCTACCGCTATAGAAGTATCCAATCCGCCTGAATAAGCAAGAACAACTTTTTTCATAATTTCTTTCCTTTAATTCTCTTCGTCAAATAACTTTTCCATATCTTTTAAAAACGCGGAATCAATTACCTGCACATTTTCAGGAAGCTGAAAGCTAAACTCAGCCTTTTCAACCTCAATATTAGTTTCTATATCCATATTTTTGGTTATAAAGAGCAAATCGCCTTGCTCTGAATAGCCGACACTCTTCACTAAAAAACCATCCGCGATCCTAAGCCACAACCTGCACTTAGCCACCGCCATCTTTTGGCCTACATCACCGAATCCGCCGCCAAATTCACCTCCGGCGCCTTCAATACAGTACACCTTATCCCCGCCGATTATGTCCTCTTCCAAAACCCGGCAGCCGTTTTCAATCAGTTTCTCTATCAGGGCGGAGGGCAGTAACTCATCGCCTCCGGGCACAAAAGCGTTAGACTTAAAGGCGTCCTGCCTGTAGGCAACGTTTAACTGCGGATAATACATCCAGAAAACCTTACCGTCCGAGAGAGCGGTTACAATAAGCCTTCCCATTCCCTCTTTATCAGTCCAGACACTGTAGTTAGCCTTCATATTATCCGGCCTCATAAAAAGCAAATTGCCTTTTATGATAGACTTATCATAAAGCTCAACCCTCATATCGCATTTATAACTAATGATATCTTCTGACGCCTTCTTTAGTTCTTCGAGGATACTCTCATCTTTAGTTAATGTCTTTATCTCCTCTTCGGGCTCTACCTTTTTTATCTCTCTTTTGACAGACTCCACATCCTTTCTGTCAATTGTCAGGACACCTATTTTAAGCCTTATCATCACCTGATCAGGAGTCTCTCTAAGAACCTCACCCTGATATTGAGCTCCGTTCTTCAGATAAACGATATCTCCCCGCGCCGCCTGCGCGAAGGAAAAAAATGCAAGAGCTAAAATAAATATTTTCGCGATCTTCATCTTTTATTATCCTTTAATAATAAATACAATATTGCCTGCTCCACATAGAGCCTGTTTTCAGCCTGGTCATAGACAATCGACTGAGGCCCGTCCATAATCTCATCCGTTATCTCTAATCCTCTTTTTGCCGGCAGACAGTGCATCACCAGACAGCCTCTTTTGGCAAAGGACAAAAGCTTTGTGTTTATCTGAAAACTCTTAAAGGCCTCCTTTCTTTTAGCGGCCGCTTTCTCCTGATGCATGCTGGTCCAGACGTCTGTATAGATAAAATCAGCTCCTTCTGCCGCCTTTTTAGCATCATTGGACTTTTCAATTTTAGACCTTGTTTTTTTTGCTATAACCTTTGCTTTCCTTAAAATCTCCTCATTAGGCTCATATCCCTTAGGCACGGCATAAGAAATATCCAGCCCCACCTTCGCCGCCGCGTATAACAGGGAGTGCAGAACATTATTGCCGTCTCCGACATAGGCAAGTTTGATACCCTTAAAGCTCTTTTTTATCTCCTTAATCGTTAATATATCACTCAACGCCTGGCAGGGATGCAAAAGGTCTGTCAGGGCGTTTATTACCGGCACCGAAGAATATTTGGCAAGCTCCAGCAGCATTTTATGCGAAAACGTCCTTGCCGCGATAACATCAAGATACCTTGATAAAACCCTGCCCGCGTCCTTAACGCACTCTCTTTCTCCAAGCTGCAGTTCCTGAGGAGAAAGATAGATGCAGTGTCCTTTTAGCTTACTCATTCCCACCCAAAAGGAAACCCTCGTCCTGTTGGAAGGTTTCTGAAATACCAGCCCCAGCGTCTTACCTTTAAGATTAACACCCCCGGCTTTATTTGCCTTGAGCCTGGCGCTTAAATCCAAAATCTGATTAACCTCTTTTACTGTAAGCTCTTCTATGGAAATTAAATCTTTATGCTTCATTTTTTATCTCGTCTTTAAAAGTTTATCCAAAATGCTCACGGCTCTGTCTACATCCTTTTTACTTATAGTTAAAGGAGGCAGCAGCCTGATTATATTAGTCTGCGTACAGTTAATAAGCAGGCCCTTTTTTAATGCCCTGGAGGCAATTTCAGCTCCGGGACATTTTAAGACAACTCCAATCATCAGGCCTTTACCCCTTACTCCTTTTATTATATCAGGATATTTAACTTTTAACCACGCTATTTTCTTAAACAGGTATTTGCTTACCGAATTCACATTTTTAAGCAGTTTGTCCTTCTTTATCGCCTCAAATACTGCCAGAGAGGCCGCGCAAACTATCGGACTCCCGCCAAAGGTGCTCGCGTGTGTCCCGGGGGTTAAAACCTCTGACACCTTAGAGCCGGCTACCAGCGCCCCAATAGGAAGCCCCCCGCCTAAAGTTTTAGCTAAGGTCATCGCGTCAGGCGTAATGCCGTAGTGCTGATAGCAGAACATCTTTCCCGTTCTGCCTAATCCGGTCTGAATTTCATCAAGTATCAACAGGATATCTCTCTTGTCGCACAACTTCCTCACCTTTTTCAGGTAGGCCTTGCCGGCCACGTTAATTCCGCCTTCCCCCTGTATGGGCTCAATAACTATCGCCGCTGTCTTTTTGGTTATTGCTTTTTCCAGCGCCGTGTAATCATTAAAGGGTACATGCTTAAATCCCGCGGGTAGAGGCTCAAAGCCTTTTTGATAATTCTTTTGTCCCGTCAAGGTTATAGCTGCCAGCGTCCTGCCGTGAAAGGAGTTGTTCATGCCTATTATCTCATATCTTTTGGAGCCGCCGTATTTTCTGGCCAGCTTTATAGCTGACTCAACCGCCTCCGCTCCCGAATTGCAAAAAAACACTTTGCCGGGAAATGAGTTTTTAATTATCTCTCCCGCCAACTCTCCCTGTAAAACATTGTAATAGTTATTAGAGACGTGGATGATTTTCTCTACCTGCTCCTTAACTCCTTTTACAACCCGCGGATGACAGTGGCCTAAACCGCTTACCGCCCACCCCGGAAAAAAGTCAAGATACCTCTTGCCTTTATCATCCCAGACATATTTGCCCTTGCCCTTAACAATTACCAGCGGAGTTCTTGTGTAAGTAGTCATTACGTATTTGCTATATTGTTCTACTACATTATTTTTAACCATATTATTTTCTCTACTTAACCTTAATTATTTCCGTTCCAATTCCCTTATCGGTAAATACTTCCAACAGCAGCGAATGAGGAATTCTGCCGTCAATTATGTGAGTTTTATCAACTCCCCCCTTCAGGGCCTCTACGCACGCCTTAACCTTGGGCAGCATTCCGCCTTTGATTACAGCTCTTTTTATCAGATCCTTTACCTCTTTCACCCTCAGCGTTGACACCAAAGACTCTTCGTCATCCTGATTCATCATTATTCCCTGAGTATTTGTCAATAGGACGAACTTCTTAGCCTTAAGCGCCACCGCTATTTTAGCGCCGGCTAAATCAGCATTAACATTATATGCCTCATTTTTGTCACCTAAAGCCGCGGGATATATCACGGGAATCTTTCCCGCCTTAAGCGTCTTTTTAATGGCCTGGGGATTAACACTTTCAATCTCACCCACAAAGCCAAACTTTTTTTTCTGAGCGGCAGTCTGCTCCTTCACCTTTAGCAGGTTGTCAACCCTGCCTCCCAGGCTCTCGGTCAGAGCGCCCAATTGCCTGATCTCTTTGGCAATCTTTTTATTCAGTTCAGACAAGGTCTCTTCCACAATCTGGACGGTATGCTCATCCGTTACTCTATGGCCATCGATAAATTCAGGCTTTTTACCCGCCTCTTGCATCTTTTCGTTGATAAAGGGGCCTCCTCCGTGAACAAGAACAGGTTTCATCCCCACAAAGTTCATAAAGACTATATCCTCAAGGGTGCTCATTCTCATCTCATCGTTTTCCATAACCGCGCCGCCATATTTTATAACGACAATCTTTTTATTAAAGCGTTGAATGTACGGCAGGGACTCAATCAATACGTCAGCTTTTTTGATTATACTTTCCATAATAATTATGTCCTGTAGTGAGCGTTTATACTAATATAGTCTTTTGTCAAGTCGCAGGTAAGAACGGTCGCGCTCTTACTGCCCGCCTTTAAGTCCACCGTGACTAAAATTTCCGGCTTCCTGAAAATATTTTCCAGTTTTCTTTTATCAATCTTCTGCGGCTCAAAATTTTTAAAAACCTTTACTCCTCCAAACGACAACTCAACCTCCCGCGGCTTTAAAGAAACGCCTGATGAGCCTACAGCGGAAAGCATTCTGCCCCAGTTCGGGTCCTGGCCGTAAAAGGCGGTTTTAACAAGATTAGAATTGGCAACGGCAAAACCCGCCTTCCTCGCCTCCTGCCTGTTTTTGGCGCCCTTAACCTCTATAGTAATAACCTTTGTCGAACCTTCAGCGTCTTCAATAAGCATCTTTGTCAGCTTCATCAAAATAAGGGTCAGTGCCTTAGTAAAGGTACCGAAAGACGCTGTATGTAAATCAATAGCCTTATTTTTTGCCCGGCCGTTAGCCAAAATTATAACACTGTCATTGGGACTCATGTCCCCGTCAACGGTTACAAGATTGAGAGATTCATCCACAGCCAATCTCAGAGCTTTATTAAGGGCTCCTTTACTTATCTCAACGTCGGTTGTCAAAAAACAAAGGGTCGTTGCCATATGCGGCTGTATCATCCCCGAACCTTTAATACAGCCTGCCAGCCTGACAACCTTTGAGCCTATCTTAAATTCAATCGCCGCCTGCTTAACTTTCTTATCGGTTGTCAAAATAGCCTGGGCAAAACCGCCTTCTTTATCCTCGCCCAGTTTATCTATAAGCTGGGGTATCCTGCCAACCATTAAAGAAACAGGTAACGGCTTGGCAATAACCCCCGTTGAGGCAATAAGAACTTCCCCCTTATTAACCTTTAATAGGGCAGATGTCTTTTGAATCAGGGCCTTCGCGTCATCCAGGCCTCTTTTGCCGTTGTAGCAGTTGGCATTTCCGCTATTTACCAGAAGCGCCCTGATCTTACCTTTTCTTATATGTTCTTTATCAAGCTCAATATGAGGAGCTTTTAACTTATTGGTTGTAAAGACACCGGCTGATTTTGCCGGATAGTCTGAACGCAAAATCCCCAGATCAAGCTTTCTTTTCTTTATTCCGCAGTGAATTCCCGCCGCTTTAAAACCAACAGGTAAAGTTACGCCGCCTGAAACAAATTTCATCTATATCAACCCTTCGGTTTCATTAAAACCATTCATAATATTCATATCCTGAACCGCCTGGCCGCTGGCCCCCTTTAACAGATTATCTATTACAGCAACCGCGATTACCAGCCCTTTTTCTTCGTTAACCTTCAATCCTATGTGGCAGTAGTTGGTATATACCACATCTTTAATCTCAGGAAGCCTTCCTTCGTCAAGCACCCTTACAAACGGCGCCTTTTTGTAATAGTCTTTGTAAATGCTCAAGACGTCATCCTGCCTTACCTTTTCCCTATACATCATATAAACAGTCGCCAGTATACCCCTGTTTAGCGGCACAACGTGAGGAACAAAGGTAACGTCTACTCTACTGCCTCTTGCCTTCGTTAATTCCTGGTTTATTTCCGGTATATGCTGATGTTCATTTATCTTGTAGGCCTTTATGCTCTCGTTAATCTCAGAGTAGTGAAGCCCTAAAGCGGCCTTCCTGCCGGCACCGGTAATTCCTGACTTGGCATCAATGATAATACCGGATAAACCCAGGTGATGCCTGGCTGCCATAGGCAGAGAAGACAAAATTGACACCGTTGGATAACAGCCGGGATTGGCCACCAGGCGTGCCTCTTTTATCTGGCTCTTATAGACCTCGGGCATACCGTAGACGCTTTCCGCCAAATTAACCTCATCGGTATGTTTGATATGATACCACTCTTTATACAAAGACGCGTCACTTAACCTGTAGTCCGCGCTTAAGTCAATAACCCTTTTCCCTTTCTTTAAGAAGGCTTTCGCGTACTGCATAGAGACCCCGTGCGGCAGGGCTAAAAATACCAGGTCCGTCTTTTTTGCCACCTCATCAACATCTAAATTCTTACACATCAGGTCGCACTTACCCAAAAACCTGCCAAAAAGGTCGGACATTCTGCTCTCCTTTTCAACTTTGGCCGTTATTGAAGTAAGCTCTACTTTTGGATGATTGAGCAATATCTTGACCAACTCTTCGCCGGTATAACCGGTCGCTCCGATAACTCCTACTTTTAACATCGCTTTTCTCTCTTTATAAACGAGTGTAAAAACCACACCGCGCGGTTTTTTTTGATTTAAGAATGAAACTTATTTTACCGTCTAATATTTAATACTTTACAGATGGTAAAATTATAAAAGAAAATGCCTATCCCGTCAAGCTATTTTATCTATGAACAGCCGAAAGGATAGGCACTAATTTTCTCTAAATTAAATTGTCGTGAAAATATTAACGCTTTGAGAACTGGAAGCGTTTTCGCGCCTTCTTCTGGCCATACTTTTTCCGTTCCTTCTGGCGCGCGTCACAAGTTAAAAAACCTGCCTTTTTCAAAACGTTTCTTAAATCTGGTTCTTGCAGAATTAACCCTCTGGCTATGGCAAGTCTGGTAGCTCCGGCTTGCCCGGACAAACCTCCGCCTTTGACATTTACCATTACATCGTACTTAGTAATTGTCTCGGTTATGGTAAGCGGCTCCTTAATCAGCATTTGCTGAATTTCAGAGATAAAGTATTTATCCAGGCTTTTTCCATTCACTTCAAAGTTTCCTTTACCGCCTGAAAGCTTTACTCTGCTGACCGCGCTCTTCCTTTTTCCTTTTAATACTTTACTCTGCGTAACCTTCTTAGCCATTTTTTCTCCGAAATGTTTTTATATTTCTAAAGGCACAGGCTTTTGTGACTTATGAGGGTGAGCTTCTCCCTTATATACCTTTAATCTTACTATCATTCTACTGCCCAGCCTGTTTTTCGGCAGCATTCCCTTAACCGCTAATCTTATAACCTCTTCAGGCTTTCTCTTGAGCATCTCTTCAAGAGGCGTCTCTTTTAATCCGCCCGGATAACCTGAATATCTTTTATACATCTTTTGCTCGAGCTTCTTGCCGGTCACGACAATCTTTTCAGCATTTACTACAATCACCTCATCTCCGCCATCTATATACGGAGTATAATCTGTCTTATTTTTTCCCTGCAGGTAAACCGCCGCCTTGGTCGCCAGCTTGCCTAATATCTTGCCTTTGGCATCGATAATAAACCAGCCTCGCTTAATGTCATTTACGTTAGGAGTATAAGTTTTTGCTTTATTTAACATAATTCACTCTTGTTATACAGTTTAAATTGTCCAATTAACTTATCACAATATCATCTTGTTGTCAAGGGGTTTTATGGGGAAGTTCCGTTAAGCTGTAGAGGGGGCTTTTAGACGTGCCTGACTCTTTAAGCGGGTATATCCACTCCTACGGTAATTTTTGATTTATTTCTCATTGCCCGTTTATATTTTTTCTCGGTTATGTTCCACGCCCATGAACCAATAAAAATACCTCCGATTGGGAACACAATAACAGCAATGGGTAAAATAGTAAAAAAAGCCTGCATATTAAGTATTGACGTAATAATCGAATAAAGAACTGCCGTAAGTACGCCCCATCCCAATACACAGCGAACCCATATGAAGTGTTTTTTGCCCGGCCTTCTAATCCACTCCCATCTTTTCATCTGTTTCTCATTCATTTCTTTCACCTCTTCCCGTCAAAATAACAACCATCTCAACAGAACAACTTCATTATACTCCTTTTTAAAAACCCCGTCAAGTAAAACAATTATTGAAGCCGGGAGCCGCCGGCCTTACCATCAAAAAAGGGGTCAGAGCGATTTTTTAATTATCCGCCTGCCCCCTTTAAAAAATAGGTGTAATCTTTTTCTGCTACTGTTTTTTCTTTCTGAATACCGCGTTAAATCCATAAAGGCCAAATAAAACAGAGCCCAAAAGCGGCATCACGCCGGGAGTCGGAATAGGTGTGGTCAAGCCAAAGGCCATATCGGTCAGTTCCTCCGCTACAGGATACCATTCATCGCCATCCCAATAAGTGGCAATATCGTTCCAGTGTTCGGAGGAAGTTTCCCAGCCCCAAAGATACTGGTCGTTCGGCCGAAGAATCTGAAAAATACTCAGCCAGTAGACATTTTCACCGGGATCCTGATTAAAATACCACTCTTCTCTCAGGTTCCAATTCCATTCAAACTTTGAAGCATTCTCCATAATAGGGTTCTGCTCATGGCCGACAAAACCTCCCGGAAAAGAGGTAGGGTGTTCCCAGATCATGTCACCGGGATGGCTATAAGGGTTATTTCCGCTCACGGGTACATCCGTGTAAATACGCAGAAGGAATTGAGGCGACGTTCCAAGCGCGCGATAAGGATCCTCTTCCCCCGCGTAAGGAACCCAATTTCCCCCTATGTTTTCCCAGTAAGAACCCCACCAGTGAATATCGGTCACCGGTAAATTATTTGTGCAAAGCCAATCATCAGCCACTATATGCAAAGCACCGGAATCCTCCGCGTAATATGACTCAATATCATAACCATTTTCCAAATCATAAGGCTGGAGCCATTTGTAAATAGCCGCTTCTGTCCAGGCGGTAGAAGCAACTACTAAAAAAACAATTAGAAAAATGATGAAACAAGCTCTCTGATTTAACAATTTTCTCATTTCCGCCTCCTTATTTAAAGTTATTTTGCTTTTTATCTTTTCAATCAGGTACTTTTTATTATAACAGAATCAACTATGAAATCAATAAAAAAATAAATAAAGCTATCTACGCTTTTTGGGATACATTAATAGCGACTTTTTCTTTCTATTATCTTTTTGTATCGACTGCATCAATTTTCGGCATTGATATATAGAGGATTGGCATATTGCCGTCTTCGGTTACGAAATAGGGAATGTGATAAATCCCACAGTTGAGTTTACCGTCGCCTGTGGGGTCTACTTGCTGCCAACCCTTGCCCTCAAAAAGCACTTCCGCCCAGATATGGCCGCCCATCCCATAGAGCCAGCCGCCAACCTGTCTGCAGGGAATATTAGAAGCACGACATAAGGTAACAAAGCAGTCCGAAAAGTCCCAGCAGCGTCCATATTTTTGCCTCAAAACTTTCTTAACACCCCATCGCGAACCGATAATCGGCCCGCCAAATTTAACGTTCCTGCCCGGAACAAGCCACTTTAATATCGCGTTAACTTTGTCTTCTCTGGTTACTTTGCCCGCGGTAATTTTCTTGGCAAGCGATATTATTTTTGGATCATTAACCGGCCAAAATGTAGTCGAAGCAAGAAGCATCTCGTCCGCTTCTCTTGCCGTTGGTGTAACTCCGGCCTCGCGCGTTGTAATGTCGGCTGTAAGAGTAACATATGGCACACCAAGCAGATTATGCGTCTCACAGAATGAATAAGTAGCGGTTCCGGATTTGATTGAAGCTTCCTCTTTAAAAGGAACCGGACTAAAACTATAGGCAGGCCGCGTCTTTTGACCGGATGCCCGCAAGGTAATTTGGCTGCCAAACTGGAAGTGTTTCGAGAGCTCGGCAATTTGAGAAGACGTTTGTTTGTCTATAGAGTTAATAGTTGCTTTTATTAACAAATTAAACAGTTTATTAGAAGACATATAATCAGCTTCATCAATAGTCGCGATATCAGCCGTAATTCGGTATTGCGCTTCGCTGGGCTTACAGATAAAACCCAACTCATATGAAATCTTTGTCGCGAGGGCAACGGTAACGTTACTGCCTGTAAATTCAATCACCTGCCTGTTCTTTTGAACGCAAAAGGCGGGGCTTCCTTTCATCCGTGAAATTACCGAGTGGAGCCTGACAGCATCATCGTCACTTTTCGCCTCAAGAATGTTTACTTGAATCTGCCGGCCATGCACCAGGAGAAATATGTTAGATACCTTCTTGATGGGCACGCCAAGCCTTTTGCCGATAGCAGCTGTTCCATCCCCGGACACTACGAAAGATTTAGCAACAGTCCATCCAACGGGAAGCTTGTCAAAACAAGGCTCTACCTTCTCCGCGCCGCTAACCGGTGAGATAACTACGGCCATTAGGAATAATGTTGCGACGACTACTATTTTGATCGGCAATCTATTCATTGACATTGTATTTTAGATACTTTAGGAAAGGAAATTAGTATTGTGTCGCTGCAATTTACAGAAGATTGAATATTAAGTCATTACTTTTTGGTTTTCTTAGCATGACTGATCAGCGGTTTTTTACCCTTCTCCCTAAAGCTGACAACGATTTTTTCCGCTTTTTCAAAAGGAACTGTTATAAAAGAGAATTTTTCCATTACCTGTACATCACTGATATGTTTGGACTTAACTGAAACCTTGCTCATAATAAGCTCAACAAGTTTTTTGGCATTCATCTTGTCTTTCTTGCCAAGCGCTACAAAAAGCCTTGCTTTGCCCTGTTGATCAAGCTGCTTTCCTTTTCCACTGACATCTTTTATCACACCATAAGTATTAGGATTAAGCTCTTCTTCGAAGCAATGGTTTAATATCGCGGCTAATATTTCCGGGGGGTTATTATTCTCAAGTAATTTCTTAGCCCAGTTATAATAATTAGGATCAATCTTATCATTAAGAACAGCTGTCAGATCATCATGTATCTTTTTCTTTTTGGATTCGATGATATCTTTTACCTGCGGTACTTTTGATTTCTTAATATCAGTCTTGGCAAACCGCTGTATATGCATCAGCTTATTATACTCACTAGGGGTAATAAACGTAATAGCCGTACCCTCACTCCCGGCCCTTCCTGTACGGCCTATTCGATGAACATACGACTCCGGGTCTTGAGGCAGTGAATAGTTGATAACGTGGGTGAGATTAATAACATCAATTCCGCGAGCGGCAACATCCGTTGCTATAAGAATACGAACTCTTTGTTTCCTGAATTTATCCAGAGTTCTTTCTCTTTGCGCCTGTGAAATATCTCCATGAATAGCTCCCGCGTCATATCCTCTATCTATTAAATGGCCTGAAACAGAATCAACATTACTCTTTGTTCTGCAGAAAACTAATCCGTAAAACTCATCTTCAATATCTATTATCCTGCATAGCGCCTCAAACCTGTCAGAAACTTTTACCTCGAAGTATATTTGCTCGGTGAGATTAGTTGTCAACTGCTCTGCCTTAACCGCGAGAAACTCATAACCTTCCATGTATTTGTGGGCAAGGTCCTTTATCCTTTTGGGCATTGTCGCGGAAAACAAGAGTGTTCTTTTCTTGGGATTTGTATACTTCATTATTTTTTCCATATCTTCGATGAATCCCATATTAAGCATTTCATCCGCCTCATCAAGTATCAAATGCTCAATTTCTCCAAGCTTTAGCGTTCTTCTGTTAAGATGATCAATTATCCTGCCCGGAGTTCCAACAACAATATGCACACCTTTTTTCAGTCTGCGCAGCTGCTGATCAATAGACTGGCCGCCATATATAGGAACTATTTTGATATCCTTCTTCCCTTTGAGTGAATTGATTTCTTCCGATACCTGAATGGCTAACTCTCGTGTAGGAGCCAGGATTAGCGCCTGAACTGTTTTGGAATCCGCGTTAATCATTTCTATCAGAGGTAACCCAAACGCGGCTGTTTTGCCTGTACCTGTTTGAGCCTGAGCAATGATATTAGTATCATCTCTTAACATAACAGGGATAGTCAGAGCCTGAATCGCGGTTGGCTCTTCAAAACCCTTTTTATTAATTGCCTCCAACACCTTTGCTGAAAGCCCAAGTTCATTAAATCTCTTTTTCTTTTCCATAATATCTCTCTTTTTTAATAATTTACTTTAATCATCATACACTATCATCCGCTAAAAAGATACAAAAACATCTCTAAGCATAATAGAGGAACATCTTTTACACTATCCATTACTAAATTCAAGTATTGCGTTCCTCCGATTTCAATTTCAATAGGCATTCGCGCGATTGTCGGCAGATATTAAAAAGTTTTTTTACAATCTTCATGCTAACAAAATGAATGCCCAAAAAAAGGGAAACAAGCAAAAATATAAAAACAAAAAAACTTGGATACGTTGGCGGCTCTTTGCCGGCTAAGGAAATATCTTGTATTTTAACTCCAGATTCCTTAATATAATCTAAAACTTTCACAAGTTTTTCATCGTTCAATAATTTCTTTCGAACAAGACTTCCTCCTGTCAAATGACTTAAATGTATAGTAGTTGTAACTATAACAGTTGTTATTAGAATGGCTATAATTTTAGGAACCCACGTTTTCTTCATATTATGTCCTCCGGGATAGCTCAGTGGACCTGCCCTACATTATTGTCTTTTTTTGACAAAAAGTGGCAGCGATGCTTCACTTCTTCCATCTATAGCTAAGTCTATAGAGTATTCTCCATATTTTTCCAGCTTTAATCTTTGAATGTTGAGGATTAGATGAGATGAACCGGAGCTTTGTTCATCGGGAAAATTGACTTTAATTATGCCGTTAGCCGGTGGAAGGACGTGCTTACCGTCTATATCTACAAAATTAACAGAAATTTTATGTTCACCCCTTTCAATCGCGTCAAATCTAATTCTAAGAGCGATAGTGCATTGTGGATGGATCGCCGGCATTTTTGAACTCCAGATTATATCAAAAGCCCCTAAAATATTTAGCTTTCCTGTGTCGGCCGTTGCCGCGTCGCATAACGAAAATACTTCCAAGCGCATATTCAACCTCCCTTTTCTCTCCTTTGAACACTTAAATTCCCCCGCCCCGACACTTCAGGGTCGGGTGCATTAACTAATTAGGTGGATAATCATTCATTTATTGCCTCTGCTTTAGCGTATATTTCTTTTGGAGTCTTTTTGTAATACTTAAATAAAGCTGGACATAACCAGCCTTCCGTTTGTAAATCCTCTAAATAATACCAATTTCCACCACTCTCTTCTCGTATCCAGATTAATTTCATTTGATAAGCTGGAAATGAATTAGCTGAAAACAATAATCTAAATCCATTTTTAGCGTTGGGAATATCTTTTGTCATATGATTAATCATTTCAGGTATTCCCGCTACAAATGGTTCTTGATATAAATTCACTCTTTTATCATCAAAGACCCATGTTTCATTATGCCAATATGGTTTTATTATTACTATCGCGTTATCCGGCGCGTTTAGATTTCTTTGGCTGTATGTAAATGCTATAAACGCGATCGCGATAATTATCAATAAAATAATCAAATATTTCAAGTGATTCTCCTTTTATTTTTGTCCAGTATTTAATAGCGCATATATATAATACATCGCAAACGCGCTTCTTTCAAGCTCAATTATATGAAGTTTGCATGGTTAGCATGGAGAGACAGAGTGGACTTCCCCCGATTTAGGGGACATATAAATGTTATATCCTTGGAAATTTTACCACATTCTACGAACCCTTGATTTTTCTTTATCAATTTTCTTACCTACCAGCTGTTCCCACAACTTGATGCCGGCTAATTTTTCAACAAGTGTTGTTGGAACTAAAAACGTGTCAAGTGATTGATCAGATTCTTCGTTTGGTAATACAAATGACCACATATGCAAAGCCCCTTTATTATTCTCAGTCAAAATAGATTTAAAATATGCGTGTGGTATTGGTATGGTTACTTCATTCGGGTCGTCAGCACCTATACCTTCGACTGGCTGATCGAAATAAAAAATAGGGCCACAGATAACATACGTTTCTAATATTCTAGACTTTGCGTCTAAATTTCTGACTTCAGCTTCCAATTCTCTCCAAGTGTTTCTATTGAATCGAGGTCTCTGAGGAGACATATTGGACAAAAGGAATGTTTCACTATTTTGTAATTCTGTTTCTCTCTGATTAGCACTTGCAACAAGATGCCCGCGATCGTAGCCGGATCCAGCATAATCAACAAGGTCGGCGCGAAACATATCTGGAATTCGATAATCTGGACGAAAGTTATCTGAACGATCTAAGCCAAGATTATCAGGATCTACAATTTCTAAGGCCCACTTTGCCTGACGAAAATAATATGAATAACCTAGCACATAATATCTATTAAACATTACTTGGTCTGCTGCCGGCATTCCATATCTAACTTCGCGTCTTAAATTAGGTGAGTTCATTTATCTTTCTCTTTAAAGATTTTTATAATACAACAATTAATACCCCAACTTCTTTTTTTAAGGTACTTTAATATCACACACATATTATACATAAAATATATTAAACTTTCAAGCTGGATGCTTAATTATATGTAATATCCAGGCGGCAAAAGGCGCCTATCCCTTTTTTCTTTTTCCCTTTTTCTAGTTAGTTTTATTGCAAAGGTCTCTTAAAAATATTTTGATGGTCACCGGCCCTATCCCCTTAAATTCTTGGAGTGTTTTTTCTACCTCTTTTTTGTCTTTAGCCTTTTTAAGAAGATTGGATAGACTTCCATAATCTTTTTTCAATTTTTTACAAATATCTAATAATTTGTTGGCAGTAGAGAAATCATAACGCACATAATGACCTTTGTCTAATATCTCAACTAATTTATCATAGCCGGCTTTTAAGATTTTCTCCGGGCTCAAAATTCCTTCTTTTTCAAATTCAAAGTAGGCCCTTTTAGCAACCTTCTGCTGAATGGGTTTTCCGAAGAGTAAACAAGCTAAAAACCATTTAAAGATTTCTTCCTCCCCGCCCGTTTTAAGATTGATCCCTAAATCTTTTGAATAAATTTCCTCTTTCATCACTGTTTTAATATAATCCTAAATTAGCTTTACAGAAACAAAGGGGCAAAGGGGGAATTCTTTGCAAGTTTTTTAAACGGCTTATGGTCAACTTTTAACTTTGTTTTCATTTATGTCTTTTTTTTATTTTTTTTACTAACTCCAATATACTATAGAAAAGACTTATAACCATTATACCACCAAGAAAAATAGGCCAATGCTCCTTTGTGGTTGCCAATAGAGTGACTTTCCATTCGTCATGCACTCCGAACTGATTAGGCAATAGAAGTATAGCACAATAGAGTACACTGAGTATAATACTAAGTATTACCATCCCTATAAATGCATCTTTAAAGTCATTTCTTGAAAAATTTAATTTCATTTTACTTCTCACCTCTTTAAGGGGATTTAAATGGAAAAGGTGCCCCCTTTTTCTTGAAATTGTTATAGTTTTTTATTTCTTTTCCATTCTTCATACCATTCTTTTATGCTTTCAATTTTTTGTTTTGATTTTCCTTTTGAATAAAGACCCGGCGGATATCTACCTTCAATAAAACCATCTATAAGAAATATTGCTTCATCTCCAATGGTGGATTTTGGTGGCGGCAGACAAGATGATATTGCGGCGACCGTATGGGCGCAAGGTGTGTTTGATTCTATGAGCTCCATTAGCTTTGGAATATGTTCTTTTTTTATCCAGTCTCTTGGGGCCGGTTCCCAAATTGTAAGTAGCGTTCCTTGGCGTTCTTTTAAATAGTTTAGGAATTCTATTGGCGTTAAGTTTTCCCATTTAAAAGGATCAGTCGGAGAAAACTCTTCATTTATTGATGTATTGCTAGATTGCTGTTGAACTAAGCGTGTCGCGCACCCAATTATTGAGCTACTTAGAATTAAAGCAAGTATAATTCTTTTATTCATTTTTTCTCCTAACAATTACTATATATAATACATCGCAACCGCACTTCTTTCAAGTTCAATTATAGGAAGTTTGCATGGGGGGGGATTAAGTCTGGGTTATATGTTAGCCCTGTAAAGTATGAGTAAAGAAATAAGGTTAATTAATTGTCCGTCTTGTCAGGGTAAGTCCAGTGTCCCCTGTTTTATATAGGTGTTAAATGGTTTTATTGTCTCATGTTTACTAATATAGGTACAATTATTGATGCGAGAAGACCTACTACAAAAAAGAATAAACAGATAGCGACTCCCCAATATGCCCATTTTTTTTGCACTCTCTGGAAATGATCCACACTTTCCCATTTCTTATTCTTCCAAGCCCACTCTTTTCCTTTAATTCCAAGTATTATTGCCATTACAAATCCTGCATAGGGAATTAATGCTAACAAGCCAATCCATGTGTTGTTCCCTATAGCCCATATCCAGCTTAACAAGAAAGCTCCCCAATTCCATCCTTTAATTTCAGCAGGAACAATTGCCGATTCTCCTTGACCCGATGTGTTCTCCATGATTTACCTCCTTTTATTTATACTCTTTCATCTAACAGTTAATATGCGAACTTCATTTTTTAAGGAATTTTAATATTATATACTTTATTACACCTAAGATATTATTAAAAGGTATCTGTCCCCTTTTCGTATTGCTTACTAAACATTTACCCTCCTAATGTTTACTTTTTTTTAAAAAATTATCTAACTCATCAAATGAATTAAAAAGATTTGACGGCCGCAAACCTAAAATAGTAGCTATTAATTGCTCAGTTAATCGAATAAACATGTTCATTTCTGCAAAATCAACATTATCTGTTTTCTTACCAAAATGAACTAACCTGTTTCTCGTTTTATTAATTCTCTGTATATTTTTTCTAGCACCATCATCAATATCCTTTAAAAAATATTTGTTTAATATATAACTGATTTTTTTATCACTACTCATCTGTTCAATAGTTTTATCATCTAACCAATTACGATTTTTAATGGCGAAAATATGCTCCCAAACTGTCCAGCATAAAATAAAAGATGTTCCAATAATCTGTCTTTGCATTGCCGATTTAAACAATAATAAAAAATAGCCGCCTTCGTACTCGTCTTGCCAACTTTTACTAGAGATTTTATTTAAAACTTGATTTAAATTTTTCTCAAATCCAATATCGACTTTATTCCAATCCATTTGCTCCACGTTGTCCATGCCTTTTATTTCTTCTTCTGATCTAAATTCACCAGTATCTATATTCATAAAAACCCATTCACCATTCAACGACGTAATTAACTGGCCACCATACTGATGCATTCTGTAATCTTGGATGATAGCAATATCATTCTCATCATCCCAATTCTTTTCAAAAACATTCCTTCCAGTAAAAATTGTTAATAAAAATAAAACATCGTATAGCTGTGTTGACTTTTTATCACCCCAAGGCAACTCGCATTTTTTTTCTGTTTGCGGAACTTCAACAATTGCAGTAACTTGATGTGAACCTGTTTTCGTTTGTCTATCAAATTCGCTTCCATATGAAGTTAAGAGCCACATCATATTATCAGAAGCTTCTTTGTAGTTCCCTATTCTTTTAAATTTATAATCGCCAATGGTTAGCTTCTTAATATATGGAGGAAATTCCAAGTTGTAAATTTCTAAAAATTTTTTTCTTTGTTGTTGTGCTTTCAATTGCACCAATCCACCTATCCCCTTTTAATGCATAATGAACATTAAGTATTATTTAAAATAACATTATTGCGAAATAAAATTTCTTAGTTTACAATATAGAACTCTTGCATTTGTCATTTTAACAGTATTATATTGCTTCATTTTTATTATCACTCTAACATATAAGCTTATCTAGCACAAACCACATCTGAAAGAATGCAAGCAATAGTCAGCGTGAAGCAAATTATTATAAGTTCTATTGATATCTCGTCCCTGAACTATGGATCCCATTAGAATCAATAGTTAAATAGTCAATAGCCCCACCAATACCAGGAACAAGATTACTCAGTCGGTATAGTTCAGCCATCGTTCGTATTTGAAATACTAGGTACTCCGCCCGATCTTCTAAATCAATAGAATGCGGAATTATGATTCCATCATTAGCTATGCTTCTTAAGAAGGTTTCAATTCCATTAAATAACTGAGCATATAATGTATAATCTCCATTTCGTGTTATATAAGCTTTCCTTTGAGATAAAATGTCTCTTTTGAATATTAATGGTGGCATATCATGATTCGCATTAAATTGATTAGAATTGATATCGATTTCTCTGTCTCTCAGTACCTCACTGGGCCCATCATGTATATGATAGAAAGATGGTATTGGTTCTTGGTCATTATTTTTTTCAAAACCAGATAGGTGAAAGCCTAACCGTGGTTCTCCATTGTCATTATTTGGAATGAGATCATTAAGCTTACTTACTAATTTCTCTGCAAATTCAGATAAGGTTTCAATGCCTGAATTGGACTGAATAAAGTCAGATAACCACTTATCGGTTGATTTAGTATCGATTTGGCCCATCCCCCAACATGAAATTCCAGCATTAAGATATGGAATTTCTTGTAATTTTTTTGCTCTTTCATGAGAAATATAAAACAGGCCTGTTTGTCTATTTCTAAGCGTAATAGCTGAATCAGCAGCCATTGTAATTCCTCTTCCGCTAAGTTCTGTTAAAATTAATGTCATAGTTATTTTCTCCTTCTAACAACAGCCGCAAAAGGCAGTAAATTAACCGCTTTGCTCTGATATTGCCGTCATTGTTGACGACAAATCAATATAGAACTTATGGCTAAAAATGCTATGGATATAAAGTTAAATTTGAATGATTTTATAAAATTTAATATAACTCCCCCGAAGGCAAACATCGTAATCCAGCTTTTTTTTAAAAATAGTCTTTTGGGAATTTTCCAAATAACAAGCAATAACGGATAAAACAAAATGTAAAAAAATATTTCGAATATTTTTCTCCTTCTAACGGTAAGTATCAGCTGCGACCTTTAGGACGTCGCCTGGATGCTTTTGTTCGGTGCTGGATTTGTCTCTCTTTCGTTGGCACCCTGATCGCTTTGTCCTTGAATTCAACCATCGGCTTAGTCTTTATGAACTTTAGCCGTCTCGCCAGAAATGCCGGAAGCATTTCTGAACAATCTCCTCCAACCCTAAGAATCCTGCCTGGGTTAAAGCCGGAGACGTGTAAAGACATCTGTCGCCTCAGTTTTTCCACAACAGTGTAATCCGGGTCAAACACGACCAGTTGCGTTTCCTTGGAGGATTGTAGTGCTTTAGTAAGCATACGCGAGATGTATAAGTCAGCGTCGGCGAAGGAGAAACCTACAGCTATAATGATGTCTGCTGCATTGAACGATTCCTGCGTCCTCCCAATCAACGGTGTCAGGGGCGGCGCCATATCAAACTTCATGGCTAAAGGTGGAACAATTAATCCACGACGTTGCCCGCCACACTCTCTGCATACAGCAATAACGGAATAGCATCCTTGGTCTGTAAGATACTCCTTAATCGTCTTCTTGATATCGATCTGATGGACCTGCTGGCATGTATCGCAGTAAAACCAATTCAAACTACCGTGGAGCTTGATCAATGAGCTCTTTGCTTGTGCTCGATTTTCAGAGGATTGTTTATTCATGAAATCGACCAGGTAAGAGAAATCCCTTCCTTCGGTCCCCAGCGCAAGATCCATACAGCAGTCATAGTTGGTAGTCACAATTGATGTTGATTTGTTGGCATGCGCATATTTGGCGATTGCCTTATGTGCTGCATTGGGCTTTGCCGGGAGCATTCGGCTGGACAAGAGACCAAAGAGTACCTGAAGGGTGTCTTGTAGAAACGCTACCGCCGACAGATCCCCGATTGGCAAACGGAATCCTCGAGAATGTGACATGGTGGGATAAGGCTGGGTCTCGGAGTCATCACGCCCTTTGCGATAGATGAGAAACTCAATGAGGCGAAGAACTGTTGGGTTCCGGCTACAGAATTCCGATAACTGTGCTGCCGTGAGAAGATCTTCAATGTTGGTAATGTTTGCTTCTTCGCAGAAATCAGCAAGCCGATCGAGATCTTGGCGGTTCAGTTTGCGTGCGCGCTGAAGCAGGTCTACTAATAGTTCTGAAACTGTTGGAATACCTGAAGGTCGTGGTTTCGATGCACCCGCACCCAAAAGAAAGACGAGACGTGACGCAGAGAGATTAATCTTGAGCACAGCAGGATCATAGAAAGCTGCTTGACCGAAAATCTGCTCAAGTTGCACTAACTGCGAAGCTTTAAGCTGTTTTTTGAGTTGCCGAATGTTCACTGTAAAAATCTTAGCCCATTCTGGGTGAACGGCTTCCCGTCCAGATGTTATATCCTCGTCACAACAAACGTTAAGCAACGCCTCAATAGCCCGCGATGAGGTGGGCCGAGACTGAGCGATCAGCAAGTAATTCTTTTGAGTATCCGAGATTGGACTTATGGCAATCTTGATAGGCATGTCATTGCTCCTTTCTCACGACCTTCTCTATGACCTAACAATTAACACTCAAACTCTCCCTTTAAAGCAATCCAATACCATACACACCCATCTTACACCCCATGCACATACAATTCAACCCAAATCAATACCCCACCCTAACCAAAAACAACCCACAAGCTTTAGCTGTAGGTCCTGCTTTTCTTCTGTCTTTGGTTTTTATTATTTTTTTTATACTGCCTTGAGGGAATTTGCCCCTTCCTATTTCAATTAGGGTGCCGGCTATGTTTCTTACCATATTATATAGAAAACCGCTTCCTTCAATTGTAAAGTAGAGCTTATCTTCTTTTTTTATGAGTGAGGCTTTGGTTATGGTTCTTTTGGTGTTTTTGGCTAGGCGGGCTGAGCCTTGGAATGATTTGAAGTCGTGGGTGCCTAATAAATCTTTGGCTTCTTTTTTCATTAGGGATAGGTTTAGTTTGTATGGGATGTAGTTGTAATAGAACCTTTCAAAGACGCTGGGTTCTTTTAGGGCTATCTGGTATCTGTAGGTTTTTCTTTTGGCGGAAAATCTGGCATGGAAATCATCTGACACCTTCGTAATGCTCTTTATCTTGATGTCTTTATTTATGAGTGAATTTAGGGCTTTTTTTAGGTTGGCGGGTTTTATTGTTGATGTGGTTTTGAAGTTTGCAACTTGGGCTAAAGCATGAACTCCGGCATCTGTTCTGCCGGAGCCTGTAATCTTTATTTTATGATTGAGTATCTTACTTAGTTGTTTTTCTATTTCCTGCTGGATGGTTCTTTGGTGGGGTTGTATTTGCCAGCCGCTGTAATTTGTACCGTCATATTCTATAGTAAGCTTAAAATTGACCATCATTAATTAATGCTTCCGCAATCTGAACGGCATTTAGGGCGGCGCCTTTTCTTAAGTTATCAGCCGTTACCCAAAGCCATAGGCCTTCAGGTACATAAGGATCCTTACGAATGCGGCCTACAAAGACGTCATCAGTGCCTTCTGACTCATAAGGCATAGGATATTGGAGGCTGTTTATATCATCAACCACTTTGATACCGCTTTGCGCGTTTAAGGCTGTCCTCACTTCATCGACTAAAAGCGGTTTTTCAGTCTCTATATATATAGACTCACTGTGCCCGGTTTTAACCGGCACTCTGACAGTGGTGGCTGATATTTTGATATTATCATCGTGAAGAATCTTATGGGTTTCATATACCATCTTCCACTCTTCAGTAGTATAGTCCAGTTCGCCAAAACTTCCTATCTGGGGAATCACATTAAAGGCAATTCTTTTACTAAAGGCCTTAATGGTTAAATCTTTACCGTCTAAGAATTCAGCGGTTTGATTATACAGCTCATCAGAAGCACTCTGGCCTGCCCCTGAAGCCGCCTGATAAGTATTAGCTATGACTCTCTTTATTCTTGATAACTTATAAATTGGATGAAGGGCTAAAACCATCTGGATGGTGGAACAGTTGGGATTGGAGATGATGCCTTTATTGTTTTTTACATCAGCCGCGTTTACTTCAGGCACAACTAAAGGAACATCATCCTTCAAACGAAAGTCAGCCCCGTTATCAATAACCACCGCTCCTTCTTTTACAGCTGAAGGCGCGTAAGTAACAGAAGCTCCCTTTTCACCCTCGGTACCGGCAAACAAGGCTATATCAATTCCCTTAAAAGACTCAGGGCTTATTTCCTCTACCATATAAGACTGCCCGTCTACGTCAATTTCACGCGCGCTTCTGGCAAGCACTTTAATAGACGCGACCGGAAAGTTTCTCGTCTTTAAGGTTTTAAGTATCTCTTTACCAACCGCGCCAACACCAACAACGGCTATATTATACTGCTTCACTTGTAATACCTCTCTTTACATTCTTAAAACCTAGTTATAAATTACTAACTAAGAACAAATCCTAAATCCTAATATCTAAACCCTAAACAAATCTCAAATACTAAATTCAAAGGCTCTAAACAAAAGCAAATGCAAAATTCAAAAAAAAGCAAAATTCTAAATTATAGCATCAAAACTTACTTTGATTTTTCTACTATTGAACCAAATATCTTCATAAGCTCTGTTGCTTCTCTAATTAATTCATTTCTTACTTCTTCTAAAGAATTAGACATGGTCTCCACAAGCCTCAGCCAATATCGACTTTCCTTGACCTCCTTGCGGGATATTTTTATTCTCATGGCAAAATCTTTTTTACTCAGAGATTCATTGGCTTCAATATAATTTGCTCCTACAGAACCCGAAGATCTCACTAATTGTTTTATGTCTTCAATGTTAGCTATATTTTTAGGTAACTTTTTAACAAATTCCCTAATTTGTCTCGCGAATTTTAATGTTCTATCTTCTAAATCGTATACTTTTGAGTTTTGTGTTTCTGACATTTGATATTGTTTAGTATTTTGGATTTATCCAGATGTTTAACTACTAAGTCTCCAACTTCCTGAGTTGAATAGCCCATTCGGCCGGCTGACATGCTGTCCATCATGGTAGTGGCTTTCATAACCGACTTTTCAATCATGGCGGCGGCTTCTGTTTCGCCTAAATTTTCCAGCATCATACCGCAGGCGCAAATAGCCGCCAGTGGGTTAATGACGTCTTTGCCTGTATATTTCGGGGCTGAGCCGCCTATGGGCTCAAACATCGAAACACCCTCAGGGTTGATATTGCCGCCCGCGGCAATTCCCATACCGCCCTGTATCATTGCCCCCAGGTCTGTAATAATATCACCGAACATATTGTCCGTTACGATGACATCAAACCACTCGGGGTTTTTAACCATCCACATACAGGTAGCATCCACATGAGCATAATCTGTCTTGACGTCGGGATAATTAGCGGAGAGCTTATTAAATGTTCTCTCCCATAAGTCCCAGGCGTATGTTAAAACATTTGTCTTGCCGCAAAGAGTAAGTTTCTTTTCTTTATTTCTCTTTAAAGTATACTCATAAGCATACTTTAAACAACGCTCAACACCCTTATAAGAATTTCTTGAAATCTGAATAGCTACTTCTTTATCGGTATCTTTATCGGTAAACTCACCCTCACCCACATAAAGGCCTTCCGTGTTTTCGCGTACTACCACAAAGTCTATATCCTCAGGCCCCTTATCCTTTAGCGGTGTTAAGACGCCCGGATATAATTTAACCGGCCTTAAGTTAATGTACTGATCTAATGAAAACCTTAACTTTAACAGTAAACCTTTCTCTAAAATACCGGGTTTGACGTCGGGATGGCCGACGGCGCCCAGGAAAATAGTATCTACTTTTCTAAGTTCATCAATGGCGGATTCAGGCAAAACCTCGCCTGTTTTTTTATATCTTTCACCGCCGAAATCATAATTGACAAGTTCGTATTTGAAACCCTTCATCCCGCTAACGGCCTCAAGAACCTTCAGCCCTTCCCTGACCACCTCCGGCCCCGTTCCGTCCCCAGGTATAACCGCTATCTTATACATCGTCATTCTCTCCTTTTAATTAAATCCCAAACTCCAAATAAATTCTAAATCCTAATATCTAAATCCTAAATAAATCCTAAATTCTAATTTTCAAATATTCCAAACATTAAATCTTATGTTTTGAACTTCCCATTTTGAACATTTGATATTGTTTAGTATTTAGTGCTTCGTGCTTAGGGTTTGCTTCAAACTCTTATTCACGGTTTTTTAAGTGTTGCCATCAACCCGCCCTGATTAATCAGATTTTTTATAAAGTCTGAAAACGGCTGAGTGTTGTAAGTCTCATCTTTAGTTAAATTCTTAATCACGCCTTTATCCAAATCAACCTCCAGCGCGTCACCTTCTTTAATCTTTTTAACCTCGGCACATTCTAATATCGGGAGGCCCAGATTAATGCTGTTTCTGAAAAAAATCCTGGCAAAACTCTCAGCCACCACACAGCTAATCCCACAGCCCTTTATGGCTAAAGGCGCGTGCTCTCTCGAAGAACCACATCCGAAATTCCTGCCGGCTGTGATAATATCGCCCTTCTTTACCGTCTTCAGAAAATCTTTCTTTTTATCCTCCAGGCAGTGACTGCCTAACTCCTTAAT
>JAGLLT010000024.1 GCA_023140385.1 Candidatus Omnitrophota bacterium | reverse complement strand
GCCTTGGGGTCACACCCCACAACCATAATCTTTTTGCCCATTTCAACTAATCCGGCTACTATATTTTGGGTTGTTGTTGACTTACCAATGCCGCCTTTTCCGTAAATCGCAATTTTTCTAATCATTTAACCACCTCTTGTCATTTATCAAAATGGTAGATGCTTTTCACACAAAAAAGACGTCCAGTTTTATTTACCTTCACGGTACTAAACCGGACGTCTTTGTCCAACCTACTCTTCTATAATTTTACCCGATAGCTTCGCTTCCCTTTTCTCCGGTTCTTATCCTGATGCATTCAGGCAAATCAAGCACAAAAATCTTCCCGTCACCAATTTTACCGGTTCTGGCGCCCCCTATAATAGCGTTAATGGCCGGCTCAACAAAGTCCTCATTTACAGCTACTTCGAGCCTAACCTTCTTAAGCAGGTTTATCTCATGTATTACACCTCTATAGGTTTCCGTATAACCCTTTTGCCTACCGCATCCAAGAGCATTGGTAACAGTCATATTATGCACCTCAGCATCAAATAACGCCTTTTTTACTTCAGGCAGTTGATGCGGCTGAATCATTGCTATTATTAGTTTCACTTTACACCTCCATCTTTTAGCATTTTTTTTAGCGGTTAGCGCGTAGTGTTTAGCGTTTAGTTAAAACCTTTTTGCTTTTCTATACGCTAAACACTACGCGCTATACGCTAATAGTTATTATTCTGTTGTAAATATCTGGAAGCCGGCATAAGACTCCATACCATGCTCTGTAATATCCAGTCCCTTTAACTGTTCTTCATCAGATGCTCTAAGTCCAACGGTTTTCTTAATAATGTAAAACAGAAGCAGTGAAGAGCCGAACACCCAGGCACCGACAGAAAGTACACCTATCAATTGGGTAAAGAACTGCGATAAACCTCCTCCAAAGAAAAAGCCGTTTATCGCGCCCATTCCGCTTGATTCGCCATAGGCGGCTTGGGCAAAAAGCCCTACGGCAAGAGTACCAAAGATGCCGCAGACCCCATGTACGGATATTGCTCCCACGGGATCGTCAATGTGCAAAACCTTATCAATAAACTCTACACTCACTACTACTAACACACCGGCAATAGCTCCGATTATAATCGCGCTAAGTGGAGAAACATTAGCACACCCGGCAGTAATCGCCACCAATCCGGCTAACGCCCCATTCAATGCCATACTCGTGTCGGGCTTACCAAACCTCTTCCAAGCGGTAAACATTGCCATAATAGCCCCGGCTGAAGCAGCTAAACTGGTAGTTACACAAATGGTGGCAATACTCAGATTTGTTCCAGAAGTGGTACTGCCGGCATTAAAACCAAACCAGCCAAACCAAAGAATAAATACTCCCAAAGCGGCAAGAGGAATATTGTGTCCCGGGATAGCATTAGAGCTTTTATCTTTGTTGTATTTCCCTAATCTTGGGCCCAACAGCATCGCTCCGGCTAAACCAGCCCAGCCGCCGACTGAGTGAACTACTGTAGAACCGGCAAAGTCCAAAAAGCCTTTAGCCGCTAACCAACCACCGCCCCAAATCCAATGTCCTACAATAGGATAAATTATGGCACAAATAAAAACAGAATAAACTAAATAAGCGGGGAATTTTGTGCGTTCAGCTACCGCTCCTGAAACTATAGTTGCTGCCGTAGCCGCGAAAACAGCTTGGAATATCCAATAGGCAAACTGCCAAAGCCCGTCAGCAGTAGAGGGATTAGCTGTACTCAGGAAAAATCCATTTGTACCAAAAAGCCCGAGGGCACTTGCTCCAAACATTAAACCAAATCCTATCACCCAAAAAGCAATTGAACCAATGCAAAAATCCATAAGGTTCTTCATTAAAATATTTGAAGCGTTTTTTGCCCTGGTAAAACCTACCTCAACCATCGCAAACCCCGGCTGCATAAAGAAAACCAAAAAGGCGGCTACTAAAGTCCATACCGTATCAATGGCTATCGCGTTACTGGCAGCAGTCGGTTCATCAGCAAAGGCATAAGTGCTCAAAGTAAGCATAGCCAAAGGCACAAAAAACATTAACTTTGGTATCTTTTGTAAAATCTTTAACATTTTTTCTCCTTTCTTTAATGAAGTTCGTTTAAACGGACAAACTTACATACTAAAAGTTAAAATTACGCCGGCATAAAATTCATCATCCTGATTGCCGTCATCTGAATCTTCTAAATCACCAAAAGGTATTGAGTAGTTAACATTTGGAGAAAAAGAACACTTATCCGTCAGCGGAAAGGTCAACCCGGCGCTCAAACCAATATCTCCGCCATTGCCGGCGATGAAAAGTTCATTATTATAACCAATATGGCCGGCCAAATCACATGTTACAGAACTTTCTCCTAAAGGCAAACTATGACTTAAATCTAAAACTATATAATCTCCGTCGCCGCCGCCTGAATCTTCGTCAGCATAATCATGGTACCAGGTTAGGGCCGGTGAAAGAAACACATCTAAACCGGCTCCGAGATAAAATTCCTTACTAGCACAGTCACCTGCCGGAAAATCATAATAGGTATGGCCTATAGACAAACTAACCGTATCAAAACTGTACGTATAATCTATACAATAGTCCATCTCATCAGAGTTCAAACTATCATCAGCGTCAATATCAAAACTACCCCAGATGCTGGCTGTAAAACCACAGGCGCTAACGTAAATTCCCGGCTGTATTACAGGGTCATCATCCAGCTTAAAGCCTCTCCACATATAGTTTGAATTTATCGCTAAATCAGCGCTTACCTCCACATCTGAATCATCGAGCAGTCCCGCCTCAATAGAGATAACTGAAGCTCCAGCCCCTGTCAAAATTCCTATCACCAAAATAACTGTTAACAATTTTTTCCACTTCACCATTTCGTTATTCTCCTTTCTTTGTTTAGAGTATAGCCTCTTCACTACGCTCCCCCGTTCTTATTCTAATCCCGTCGTCCATCGGCAAGATGGCAATTTTTCCATCACCCAGCTCACCTGTCCTGCAGGTTTTGATAATGACGGGAATCAATTCTTCCGCCTGTTCGTCTGTGGCATATATTTCAACCTTTGTCTTTGGCAGAATTAAGTAGGCATCCGGCCGCGTGGTTTCTCTCCCAAAGCCCTTAACTTCACTAATAGTCACACCACCTACTCCTGAATGCCTTAACGCGTCTATTAAATTCTTCAGTCCTTCGGTGCGAATTACGCATTCAATTTTTTTCACTTTTTTCACCACCCTTCATTTTATATAAATAAAAAGGCGCTCAATTTTATGCTCCCAAGCAAAGCATTAAACTGAACACCCGCGTCCAGATAAACTTTTAATCTATTAAAAACAAAAAAGACGCTTAAGAATAAACGTCTTTGTTCTGACACAACAGTGTGTCTTGAAAAATTTTGTCTTCTTCTATATCTAAAGTAAGTATTTGGTTATTTTGGTAACCATTTTACAGAAACTTTTTAAAATTAATTTGCTACCCGGCAAGCACTGCCCGCGCCATGCTTCTTTTGCCACTTTTCTACTATGCGTCTTTTAAATTTTACAACCATCACATGAGAAATGCCAAGCGCCTCTCCAGTTTCTCTTACAGTATAGCCCTCCAGTAAAAAAGAAAAAACTTCCTTTTCTCTCTTAGAAAAACCATTACTTTTTATTTCCTCAATAACTATTTTTCTATTTACATAGCTATCAACAGGTTCTTTTTCTTCCGGCAAAAGGTCTTTTAAGGTACTTCCGTCTTCATTTATAGGTTCTTCAAAGCTTACTGCCGTCATCGCTTCTTTTCCTTTTCTCAAATAGTTTAAGAGGTGAAATTCACAGCCCCTGACTATGTAACTTTCATTTATGTCTTCCGGCACGCCGTTTTTAAATTTATCCCACAAATGGATACACATCTCCTGATACAGGTCGTCCGCGTCAGCAAAAAGCAGGCGCCTGCTATGCTTCCTGGCTATCATCTTCAGCTTTGGCTTAACTTTTTCATACAATATTTTAAAAAACATTTTCCTCACCTTAAATCTTTTAAACCGCGCGAGCCGTGAACTCAATAAAAAAAGACGTCCCCATCAGCAGACTCAGCTGATAAAAAGGACGTCTTTATCCTGTTTTCTCTTATTCTGAACGAAAAAAAGACGTTTAAAAAAACGTCTTTGTATCTTCCTTTTTAAAGCACTATCTTTGTGCTTTAACCATCAACAGAATTATACACCATTAATTAATTCCTGTCAAGTTTTATTTTTTTGATAATTTTTTCATATCCTCACTTAGTATAATTGCCTCCGATATTTCCTTCATGGTCTTGCGTCTGTCCATACTGTACTTTCTAATTAGATTATAGGCTTCTTTTTCGCTCAAGCTTCCCTGCTTCATTAATATGCCCTTTGCCCTCTCAACCTTCTTTCTTGTTTCAAGTTCTTCTTTGATAATTTCAGACTCAACAACCAACCTGAAATTTTCAATAACAACAGCCGCCTGGTTAGCTACTGACTTTAAAATGTTTATTTCATTTTTAGTAAAGCTGTGACGTTGCGCCGTATAACTATTTAAGACCCCAATTACTTTACCTTTAAAGATAAGCGGCACGCTAAGCAGAGAGTAAAGATTTTCTTCCTTAGCAATATCTCTGTTTATATAGCGCTCGTCTTTACGAACGTCAAGAACTGTAATGTGCTTTGCCTCTTTAGCTACCACACCGGCAATGCCTTCGCCCACCTTAATGTTCGGCTTTTTGTTATAAGCCTCGCTCACCGACTGTGTGGCTTTAATCACCAGCTCTTTGCCGGAATCACTTATCATCATCAGCGAGCATATCTTTGAACCCATAACCTCAGCTGTCACAGTTACGATCAGTTTCAAGATATCATCTAAATACTGATCGGATATTACCGCCTCACTTATAGTGGTCAGAGCTTTAATAATCTGTTTGCTATTTTGGTTTTTTTCCGATGCTTTTGCCATTTTATAACCTTAAAGTATAGGTAAATATTTATTTATTTCATAAGAAGTAACTTGAGTTCTGTAGTCATCCCATTCTTTTGATTTATTATGAATAAACCTGGTAAAAATATGGTCTCCCAGGGCTTCCTTTACTATCTTACTCTTTTTAGTTTCATTTAAAGCCTCAAAGAGATTAGTCGGAAGTTGCCTTAATCCGCGGTTCTCTCTTTCTTCAGCTTCCATAGTATAGATGTTAGGCTCTACCGGAGCAGGCAGTTTATATTTACCCTTAATTCCCTCTAAACCGGCGGCCAGCATAACTGAAAAGGCCAAATATGGGTTACAAGCCGGATCAGGGCATCTTATCTCAGCCCGAACAGCTTTCTCGCTACCCGGCTTATAAACAGGTACTCTTATAAGAGCAGTCCTGTTTTTATGGGCCCAACTAATATAAACAGGAGCCTCAAAACCGGAAACCAGTCTTTTGTAAGAGTTTACCCATTGAGCTACCACAGAGGATATTTCTCTGGCATGTTTGAGCTGACCGGCAATAAATTGTTTCGCGATTTCTGAAAGATGATCTTTGTCTTTTTTGTCATAGAAGGTATTCCTCAGACCTTTTCCTCCGGAGGCGGATCCGCCTTTGGCGGAAAATAATGATTGATGGACATGCATGCCCGAACCACAAACACCGTGGATAGGCTTAGGCATAAAAGTGGCGTGGACGCCCTCTTTTTGGGCAATCTCTTTTACCACCATCTTATAAGTTACCGCCGCGTCCGCCATAGTAAGCGCGTCAGAATAGCGTAAATCTATTTCGTGCTGCGAAGGCGCGACCTCATGATGAGACATCTCTACGGCAATACCCATCTCTTTTAAAATATCTACTGATTTTCTCCTAAGATTATTAGCTAAATCATTAGGAATTAAATCAAAATAAGCGCCCTCATCCACGATATCCGGGCTTTTACTGTTTGTAAAATAAAAATATTCAAGTTCCGGGCCGACTAAAAACTTATAACCCATCTTCTCCGCTTTCTTAAGATTTTGTTTTAATATGTAGCGAGGATCCCCCGCGTAGGGTGAACCATCAGGATTTAAGATATCACAGAACATTCGGCCTACAGGTTCGTCCTTTGGCTCCCAGGGTAATAACTGAAATGTTGAAGGATCCGGCATAGCCACGATATCCGACTCTTCAGCCTCGGCATAGCCGGTTATAGAGCTTCCGTCAAATCCCTTACCATCTTCCAAGGTTGTTTTAAGCTCATCATCGGTAATCGTAAAACATTTTAGAAAGCCTAAAATATCGGTAAACCATATCTGAATATGCCTAACTTTTTTTTCTCTGACTATCTTTAAAACTGTTTCTTTTGATTTAGCAGCCACTCGACTCCCCCTCTTTTTTCTCAAATACGGAAACCGGTAATCTTTTATGCTCTGATTTCTTATTTAATATCCTGACTTTATTTATAGCTTCCTGACTAACAGCTGGTTTACCCGCATTCTCCATAGAGATAATTGCCTCATCAAGTTCCTCATAACTCATACCCAGCTCGCCTTCATCAGTCTGCCCCTCCCATAAACCCGCGGTCGGAGTTCTCTTTATAATATCCCCGTGTATCCCTAACTCCTCTGCTAACTTTCTAACTTCAGTTTTGAGGAGATTGCCTAAAGGCAGTATATCCACTCCTCCATCTCCATACTTTGTAAAATAACCGACTGTCAGCTCGCTTTTATTCCCTGTTCCGGCTACCAGATAATTAAGCTTGTTGGCAAAATAATATAGAACTGTCATTCTTAATCTCGGCTTAAGATTAGCTTTAGCCATCTTACCCGCCGGAGGCAGGATACCGGTCAGCTCTTTGTATACGGCATCAAGGGCTACCGCTTCCGTTTTAACGTTAAATTCCTCTGTCAAAAGATTAACGAACTTTTCATCCTCTAAATTACTCTCACAGGGCATAATTAGCCCCAACAGGTTCTCACCTAAGGCCTTTTTGCATAATACCGCTACGCAGGCAGAGTCTAAGCCGCCGCTCAAACCCAGCACAACACCCTCCTTGCCGGCCTCTTTTACCTGATTTTTAATCCACCTAATTAAATCTTCGCTTAGACTCATTACCCTCTGCCTTATTTAAAAATATATCGCATATAGGACATCTTAATCTTTCTCCGCGTTGTTGTCAATAAAAATCCCACTACGGCAGAAATACGCAGTGGGATTTTTAACTTTACTCTTATTTCAATCTTGCTCTTAAAAACACATCCTCATTTTGTGCCTCTTGAGCTACCATCCTCCGCATCCTTATGGTTTCCCGAAAAACGAAATACCGCGCCCGGCTGTTACCTCGGGGCAGGGGAGGTAAAAGTCTTTTAAACCCTGTGTCTTTCGGCGAGGAGAACTATATCTCTTAACTCTTCTTCGTTTTTGGCCTTCATCCAGAGCTCTTCAAAGTGTTTCTTTTGGGCAATTTGGGCTATGGCAGATAACGCCTTTAGGTGAAAGTTCCTCTCTCCCTTAGCTCCTGCCAGAACAAATACAGTGTTAACCGGTTTTCTGGATCCGTAAAACTTCACGCCCTCTTTACAGCGCGCTACCAAAATATGAAAACCCTTACCTTCTCCGGTAACGATGTGGGGGATAGCCAAGCCGTCCTTGATAACGGTGCTTGATTCCTTTTCGCGTTTTATCAACAGGTTGTAAATATAATCAGCCGTAATCTCAAATTTCACCGCTAACTTCTTTGATACGATTTTGAAAAACTCCTCCATCTCGACACTTTTATCTATGTCGAGCACAACCGCCTCTTTAATAAGCCCATCAAAGCGGTCTTCGGATATGTCGTCTCTCTCCCTTATTATCTCCTTAAGCTCCACTCTTAATAAGTCATCAGCCAGATCTTTGCTGGTCAAACGCTCCACGATGTGAATTAAGGCGGATGTTCTTTTTACTCTTAACATTCCATAACAAAGATACCAGACAAAACCGGCTACTACGAATATTATGGCCATAGCAATAGGGACCGTCCCCATCTGATATATTAAAAACAAACAGCCTATTATGCCCGCGATTTGCATCCAGGGATAAAGCGGGCTCTTGAAGGTCGGTTTATAATTAGTAATTCTGCTCTCACGCATAATAATTAAAGCGGCGTTTATAAGCATATAGATGAGGATTAAGAAAACACTGGCCGCCTTAACCAACAATTCAAGCCGCAGAAATAGAACAGCCAAAATCATAAAAACGGCTGTTAGGACTACCGAAAAGTATGGAATCTTTGATTTACTGCCTACCCTGGCTAAAAAAGCCGGGGCAAGGTTGTCTCTGCTCATTGCCATGGGATATCTTGAAGCCGACATAATCCCCGCGTTGGCAGTAGAGACAAAAGCCAAAACAGCCGCTACCGCCATTATGGCCGCTCCCCAGCCAAACATAGCAACCCGGGCACCGTCAGAGATAGGCGTCAGGGAACCGTGAAGCACCTCGGGATCCAATAAACCGGTGGTGACAAAAACAACTAAACCGTATATTATTCCAATTATAATGAGAGAAAGTATCATACCTAAGGGAATATTTTTTGACGGATTTTTTATCTCCTCAGCCACGCTGGCAATCTTTGTAAGCCCGCCGTAAGAGATGAAGATAAAACCGGCTGTGGAAAAAACAGAGCCGGCGCCAAAGGGAACAAAGGGACTAAATCTGGAAACCTGAATGTGGGTAAAACCTTTTATGACATATAAAACAAGGAGGGCAATTAACGCCAAAACCATACCCACCTGAAACCTGCCGGCATGCTTCGCGCCCTTTAAATTGACAAACATAAATAAAACACAAAACAAAACGGCAATTAATTCTTTTGGAACATGCACCAAAAGAGCCATATAGGCGCTTATCCCCAACAAGGCAAAAGCGCTCTTTAAAGTCAAAGAAAACCAGGTCGCCAAGCCGCCAATTGTCCCTACCGCCGGCCCCATGCTTCTGGCAATAAAAAAGTAATCTCCCCCCGCCTTGGGCATAGCCGTAACCAGTTCAGCCTGGCTCAAAACTGTCGGAATAGCAAAGAAACTCGCTACTATATAAGAAACAAAAAGCGCCGGACCCACCTCCGCTGAGGCAATACCCGGCAAAATAAACAAACCCGAACTAATCATCGCCCCCGAGGCTATACAGAAAACATCCAGAAGCGAAAGCTCTTTCTTTAATCTCTTTTTTTTATCCATTAATTACCTGGATTCCTTGATTACATCCTTTTTCAGCGGATACCTGCCGCAGGTAAACTTTTTGCCCTCGGGACAGTACTCCAAGGCTTCGCATTTAGCCCCCGCCTTTGAAAAAACAGCCGGCAGTTCTTTTTTGCAAATAACCAGCATTTTATCGGCTAAGGCCTTTATTTCCCACTGGGCACGACTGCAGCACCTTAGAGAAAAGAAATGCAATAGCTCACGAGCATTCATGGTAATAACTATTTTGGTCTCCGATCCTTGCGGTAAAACGAATCTGGCGTCCTGATTAGCCTTTTCCCCAACTATACCCTTACTTTTTAGTAAATGCAATAGGCGATTATACCCTTTTTGAATACGGCCCAAGACATCCTCATATTCCTTTAAGGCCTCCGGGTCTTTTTTAATTGTGGGGGGAACAATAAAACTGAAATTATCTTCCTTAACATATCTCTGGCTTTGCTGGGAATATGACGCTAATCTATGTCGAACTAACTGATGGGTTAAAGCGCGCGAAACACCTTGAACCGCAAAGGTAAACTTAACGTGCTCCAGCGGGCTCTCGTGGCCTGAGGCGGCTATTTTAGTAATAAACTCCGCCATCTTCCCGGAATCTTCTTTGGCCTTCTCAAATATATCGCCCGCGAATTCCGCTGAATAGCATTGTCTGCAAGCCGCGTATATTAATGACAAAGCATCAGGAGTTGAACTTAAAAGTTTTACTTTAAGTTCTTTCTCTGGCATTACTTTAATTCCTCGCGTAACTTTTTAGCCGTGGTTACTAAATTCTTTAATGAAGCTTCTGTCTCCGGCCAGTCTCTGGTCTTAAGGCCGCAGTCGGGATTAATCCAGAAGTTTTCTTTTGAAAGGGCTTCTAAAGAGCCTCTGACAACTTCTTCCATATCCTCTACACTAGGTACAGCCGGTGAATGAATATCCCAGACACCCAGGCCTATCTGCCTATCAAAGTTAACTTTTTTAAAGTCTTTAATAATGTCACCCTTACTTCTGGTAGCCTCGATAGTAATACAGTCGAAATCCATCCGGCAGATATAGTTTATAATCTCGCCGAACTCGGAATAACACATGTGGGTGTGAATCTGGGTCTCCGGTTTGGAAATGGACGAGAGATTAAAGCATTTAGCCGCCCAGTCAAAATATTTAGGCCAGTCTTTTTTCTTAATAGGAGCTTTTTCTCTGTAAGCCGCCTCATCTATCTGAACAATCTTGATGCCGGCTTCTTCATAATCTTTTACCTCATCCTGCAGGCAAAGCCCTATCTGATAAGCAACTTCTTTAACAGGTATATCGATTCTGTTAAAACTCCAGGCAATTATTGTTACCGGCCCGGTAAGCATACCTTTAACTGTTTTTTTAGTTAAACTCTGGGCATACTTAACTTCCTCGATAGTCATAGATTCGGGACGTGATACCTCACCAAAAATAATCGGCGGCCTATAGCCTCTGGTGCCATAAGAAATAATAAACCCTTTTTTAGTGGTAGCAATACCGTCTAACTTCTGAGCAAAGAATTCAACCATATCGGTTCTCTCAAACTCACCGTGAACAAAGACATCAAGGCCCATATCTTCCTGGAATTTAATCAGGTTGTCAATTTTGCCCTTGATGAATTCTTTGTAATCAGCCTCACTTAAACTACCTTTTCTAAAAGCGGCTCTCTTGGCTCTTAATTCCTTATCCTGGGGATAACTGCCGATAGTGGTCGTGGGAAATAAAGGCAGGTTAAGAATTTCTCTTTGCATTTTATCCCTTTGGGCATAAGGAGTACTTTTTACAAAATCGCCGTCTTTTAAATTAGAGATTTTATCTTTAATCTGCTGGTTTAGGCCATAGTTACTGTCATCCTCATTCCAGCCGGCGGCAGCTTCAGTATTGCCTTCAAAGACTTCCTTTATCAGTTTAAGCTCATTAAGTCTTTCTTTGGCGAAAGATATTTTATTTAAAAGTCTTTCGTCTAAATCTTCACCTTCAATAGTAACCGGCAGATGGTAAAGCGGCGCCGCGTTAGAAATCACTACATCTTTAGCAACACCCGCAAGCTCTTTTACCAGTTCAACCGTTTTCTTTATGTCGGTACGCCAGATATTTCTTCCGTCAACCACACCGGCTATAAGAGTTTTATCTTCGGGAAAACCTATTTTCTTGATGTTGTCAAGATTCGCCCTGCCGTTAATAAAATCAAGGCCTATAGCGGCCACCGGTAGTTCATACAGGTCGCTTAAAAAATCAACCGCTTCGTAGTACGTAAAGAGGTTAATCTTTACGCCCAAGCCTTCGAACTTCTTATAAGCCTCTTTTATGGCGGCTATTTCATCAGCCTCAAGCTCTAAAACAAAGGCGGGCTCATCAATATGCACTTCATCAAAATCTTTTATAAGCTCACGATAAACATCGGCTAATTTCAGAAGCATCTCTTTGAAACTATCTTTTACTATACCTTTAGAAAGTTTCAGGAACGTAAAAGGGCCGATATAATACGGAATACCCTTGTTATATTCTTCCTTTTTTTCCCCAGCCTTGTTCCAGGCCGCTCTAAAATCGCCGGAGTTAATTTCTGAAACCAGATAATGGTAATTAGTATTAAACCACTTGGTCATCTCAAGCGCGTCTTTGCCGCGGCAAAGTTCATAATATTCATCCGGGGTATTATAATTTTCTAAGCCCAGCATAATAGCCGTGTCGAGCATATTGTCATACATAGTCATCTCCCCAACGGGAAACTTATCAACATTTTCCTCATAGGCTGATAACATACCTTCTTCAATAGCCTTAAGGCCGCTTTTAAGTTCAGCCTCTGAAATACTTTTTTTCCAATACTTTTCAGTTACTTTCTTAAATTCTCTGTTCTCTCCTAATCTAGGAAAGCCATACGCGTAAGTCTGCATTAAGTTAACCCCTTTCAATAAGTGTCCGCTTGGACGATTAATTTATTTTACACTCTCTAAAGCTTCTCTCGCTTTATATGAACTTCTCACATAAGGTGCACTGGCTACAAATTTAAAGCCTCTTTCAAGGGCTTCTTGTTTATACTCTTTAAATTTTTCCGGGTTTATAAAATCAACTACGGGGTGATGATTTTTACTGGGATTAAGATACTGTCCAATAGTCAGAAAGTCACAACCAACCTCTCTCAGATCCTTAAACAGGCTCAGCACCTCCCTCTTCTTTTCTCCCAACCCTACCATAATTCCGGACTTGGTATAAATACCTTTATCCGCTTTTTTAACTACTCTTAAAACCTCCAGCGACCGTTTATAATCGGCCATAGGCCTTACCTCGCTATAAAGCGACGGTACTGTTTCAACGTTGTGATTAATAACATCCGGCCCGGCCTCAATTACCAGCCCGATAGCTTCCCTTTTAAGTTCAAAGTCGGGAATCAATACCTCAATTGACTTCGCCTGAGTCTCCCGGCGTATCAAAGATACTACCTTCGCGAAATACGGGGCGCCGCCCAAAGGCAGGTCATCCCGGGTAACACTGGTAATTACTACGTGTTTTAAGTTAAGGCGCCTGACAGCTTCGGCAATACGCTCCGCCTCACTCTCATCAGGCTCAACCGGCCTCCCTTTCTCTATCCCGCAAAACCGGCAATTTCTGGTACAAACCTTGCCCAATATCAAAAAAGTAGCCTGCCCCCTCTTATAACAGTCAGCAATATTCGGACACCCGGCCTCCCAACAGACGGTGTTAAGATTCAGCCCCGAAAGCAAAGACTTTACCCCGCCGCAATCAGCAAGCCTAATCTTCTTATTCAACCACGCGGGTTTTCTAACAGCAGTTAGCATAGTTTTCTTTTTTAACACAGTTACAAAGGTCAGTCCGAGAGTTCAACTTCCATTTGAGATTTAAGTATTTGCTCTCCCTCAATTCGTCTGCTAATTTTTCTTCCTTCTCTGTCAATGAACCGGCCTCCATCTCCACCCTAAAGGTTTCTCTGAAGGATTCTATTAGGATATGTTCAACCTCTGAAAATGTCAACTTCTTTTTTAGGATGCTCTCTAAGCTGGAGATATTCTTTTCTATATCACAAGGCGGCTTATGTAAGTTAGCTATCGACTTTTCAATATCAATCCTGATCGGAATTGAACCGTGCTGAAATATAATATTTTTCCTTCTTCTCTGGGCGTTACCGCCAATTTTTTTCCCTTCAACAATTAGGTCACTCTCTTCGTTGGAATTAAAGCAAAAAGAAGAAAACTCTCGTTTGTTTTTTTTGGCGCTATTTACCTCATCAGCAAAGTCCGCCTTAATGCCCATTTTCTCATAACCCTTTATAATAAAAGAACAAAGCTCTTTAAAAGAACCCTTTATATTAGCGGTTTTTAAATCATCTTTTGAACAGGTAATGCTGTAAGTAAGTTCCTGATCATGGTATATTATGCCGCCTCCTGTCATCCGCCTTACAACATCAATTCCCTTACTCCCGCAAACCGGTAGATCAAGCTCTTTCTCCACCTTTTGAAAGTAACCAAAAGAGTAGGCCGCCGGCCTCCAACTGTATATCCTGAAAGTGCTGGGGGTATTACCCGAAATACGCTCTAAAAACAGCGCTTCATCCACCGCCATATTAGTATAAGCATCAGAAAATCCGCTGCTTAGAAACCGCCATCTATTTAAGGAAGCCATCTTAAATTAAGTTCTCTGGCCGCTTTCACTTCGTCCAGTCTTTTTACCGGAGTTGTAAGCGGAGCCTCTTTCA
>JAGLLT010000023.1 GCA_023140385.1 Candidatus Omnitrophota bacterium | reverse complement strand
GTCGGCTCTATCATCATAGCCTCTTTTACTATCAACGGAAAGTATATGGTCGGCGGGTGAATACCGTTATCAATTAGGTATTTGGCTATATCAAGCGCTGAAACTTTATTTTGCTTTTGTTTAGATGCGGAAAAAACACATTCGTGCATACATATCCTGTCATAGGGCAGCTCATAATCTTCCTTTAACATAGCCATTATATAATTAGCCGCCAAAACCGCCGCTTCAGCAGTTTCAATCAGGCCCTCTTTGCCCAGCATTAAAATATAAGCGTAGGTTTTTAATATAACTCCGAAATTTCCGTAAAAAGGCGCGATATAACCTATTGAATTTACCAATTTATAATTAAGACGGTATTTTCCTTTATCATCTTTTTCGACAACGGATATAGGAAGAAACTCTGTTAATTTTTCAGAAACTCCCACCGGGCCGGACCCGGGGCCTCCACCTCCGTGGGGCGTAGCAAATGTTTTATGTAGATTAAGATGTACTATGTCAAAGCCTATATCCCCCGGGCGGCACTTACCCAAGATAGCATTAAGATTGGCTCCATCATAATACATTAAAGCTCCCACTTTATGCGCGGCGTTAGATATCTCTTTTATACGCGAATTAAATATTCCCAGGGTATTGGGACAAGTAAGCATAACCCCGGCAACCTCTTCACTAAGCTGTTCTTCAAATTTATTAAAATCCATACAGCCGTCTTTGCCGGTCGGTACTACTATAACCTCATAACCTGCCAAAGCCGCGCTGGCAGGATTAGTGCCGTGAGATGAGTCCGGAATTATGATATACTTTCTTCTATTTCCGTTTGCCTTATGATAAGCGGCTATAAGCATAGCGCCGGTAAGCTCCCCATGAGCTCCTGCCAGCGGCTGGAGACTAAAAGCGGACATACCGGTAATTTCGCGCAGTAATTTATCAACATCGTATAAAACCTCCAAAGCTCCCTGGGCCAGCCCGCCTTTTTTTAACAACTGCGGCCACAGCGGATGCAAATCAACAAAACTCTCGAAGCTCGCGGCCTTTTCGGTAAACTTTGGATTATACTTCATAGTACAGGAACCAAGCGGATAAAAATTATTATCTACGGAAAAATTCACGCGCGACAAGTTGCTGAAGTGCCTTACAACATCCAGTTCAGAAACTTCGGGCAGTTCGGCCGGCTTTTCCCGAAGATACTTGCCGGCAATTCCTGCGGCTTCCGGGACATCACGCTCAGGCAGTTTAAATCCGCGCCTGCCGGTTATGCTTTTTTCATATATTAACCGCATAAAACTTCCTCTAACGCTTTAACCAGTTCTTCTATTTCAACCCTGGTTCTTTTCTCGGTTATTGATATAAGAAGGTAATTATCCATGCCCCTGTAAAATCTTCCCAGCGGAAAACCGCAGGCAAAACCTTTCTCAAGCATTTTGCCTACAACCTCATCGGCATTCTTAGGCAAACATACTGTAAACTCATTAAAGGTCGGGGAGCTTCTTTTCACTTCGACTCCCTCTATTTTATCAAGCAGGCTTTTGGCATACTCCGCTTTATCATAATTAAGCCCGGCTAAATCAGCCATGCCCTTTTTACCTAAGAGACAGGTATAAACCAAGGCTCTTAAAGCGCATAGTGATTCGTTTGAGCAGATATTTGAAGTCGCTTTTTCTCTTCTTATGTGCTGTTCTCTGGTTTGCAGGGTAAGGACAAATCCTCTTTTGCCGTCCTTATCTTCCGCGACGCCCGCGATGCGTCCCGGCATTTTTCTTACATACTTTTTTAACGCCGCGAAAAATCCCAAATAGGGCCCGCCAAAAGAAAGCGGCAGGCCTAAACTTTGCCCTTCACCGGTTACAATGTCAGCCCCCATCTCGCCGGGTGTTTTTAAAATCCCAAGAGATACAGGATAAACATTCATTATAGCCAGCGCCCCCAACGAATGGGCCTTGTCAATAATATCCGTGTAATCATCTACAGCCCCGAAGAAGTTCGGATTTTGCGTTATGACAGCCGCTGTTTTATCATCTAAGACTTTAAATATCTCATCTCTTGAACTCTGGCCGTGAACAACGGGTGTTTCTATAAATTCAATAGAGAGGTTTGAAGTATAGGTATACATCATAGTGCGGTATATCATATTTACACCGCTGTCTAAGATTATTTTATTCCTGCCGGTTATCCGCGTAGCCATCATAGCCGCTTCAAAAAGAGCTGTCCCCCCGTCATACATAGAGGCATTAGCCACTTCCATACCGGTAAGTTCACATATAGCGGTTTGATATTCATAAATAGCCTGGAGCCAGCCCTGAGAACATTCGGGCTGATAAGGAGTATAGGCCGTATAAAATTCAGGGCGGGATGCTATGTCATCGACAACAGCCGGTATATAATGATCATAAAAACCGGCGCCTACAAAATTAACAACTGATGTATTATTTTTGGATGCTAGTTTCTTTAAATGCTCCAAGACCTCATATTCTGATTTTCCTTCAGGTAAATCAAATGATTTCGGCCTTAATCCGGGTTTTATATCTGAAAAAAGCTCCTCGATAGACTTTCGGCCGATAGCCTCGAGCATTTCTTTTATCTGCTTTTGAGTGTGGGGTATAAAGTTCATTACTGCCTTTTTGGCTTTAGTCACCAATTTCTATTAAGTATTCTTCATAGACCGCGTCATCCATTAGGTTTGCTTTTTCCGCTTCGTCCTTCAGCTCTATTACCGCAAACCAGCCCTCAGTATAAGGTGCCTGGTTTATTAGCTCGGGCGCATGGACAATTTCTTCGTTTACCTTTATAACTTTCCCCGATAAGGGCGCGTAAATTTCAGAGGCCGTCTTAACTGACTCTATGGCAGCTATAGGCTTAAACTGCTCCACTTCAGCGCCAATCTCCGGCAGTTCCACAAAAGTAACGTCTCCTAAAGAAGCCTGGGCATAGTCGCTGATACCAATAGTCGCCTCTTTCCCCTCTATCCTTACCCATTCATGTTCTTTTGTATAAAACAATCTCTTTTCTATATTCATTGCTTTGCCCCCCGCTATTTTCTTATATTGTTAAAAATATCTATCCTTTTATACGTTTAAAAAATTCTAAACAAACTCTAAATCCTAATATCTAAATCCTAAATAATTTCAAAATTCTAATGCTCAAATGTTATAAACCTTAAGTGTTTTTGTTTTGGTCATTTGCCTGCCTGCCGGTAGGTAGGTATTTTGGACATTTGGATTTGTTTAGTATTTAGTGCTTAGTATTTAGGATTTCTCTCTTCTTTTTTATGATAAATATAACTCCTTACGATTTTTCATAAAACTTTTGATATCATCTATTTTCTTAAAGAGCCTTCTTTATAAAACGGCCTTTTAATTATCTCCGCCTTTATTTTTACCCTGCCGTCACCGAGGGTAACCTTTGTCCCGGCAGTTCTGTAGTCAGCCTCCACATAACCCATACCTATTCCGCGCTTTAAACTCGGCGAAAAAGAGCCGCTGCTAACAACACCAATTTCTTTATCACCTGACAATATTTTATAACCGTTTCTGGGAGCCCGTCTCGAATCTACTTTAAAACAAACCAGCCTTTTCAATAAACCTTCTTCTTTTTGTTTAACAAGAACATCTTTACCGATAAACTCCTTATCTAAATCTACAAAAATGCCAAGCCCCGCTTCAAGCGGGCTTGTACTATTATCAAGTTCATGCCCATATAAAGGGTAAGACATCTCAAGCCTTAAGGTGTCCCGCGCCCCCAAGCCGCCGGGCTTTACTCTTTTATCTTTTAGAAGTGTATCCCAAAGTTCTACAGCTTTGCCGGCGCTTATGTAAATTTCATAACCAAGTTCACCCGTATAACCGGTGCGGCTTACAATACTGTTTTCTCCTAAAACATCAAAATATGAAAAGGTGTAATAAGTTAACTTTTCAATATCAGCTGATATAATTTCTTTTAAGATATCTCTCGACAAAGGGCCCTGCAAATCAATCTTTGCTGTTTTATCGGAAATATCCTCAAGGCTTATATCTTCCGGTAGATGCTTTTTAAGATTAGTTAAATCTATATCTTTGGTCGCGGCATTTACGACCATCATAAATTTATTGTTGTCTATTTTGTATACAATAAGGTCGTCTATTATCCCGCCATTTTCGTTAAGCATAAAGCCGTAACGGCAGGCCTTTACGGGTATTTCTTCTATATTCATAGTTACAATTTTATTTAGGGCATCGCCCGCTCCCGCGCCTGAAATAATAAACTCTCCCATATGGCAAATGTCAAAAAGGCAGGCCGATTTTCGCGTCCAGTTGTGTTCATCAATAATACCACTATAACTAATGGGCATATCCCAACCGCCAAAAGGAGCAAATTTAGCGCCTAATTTTTCGCTCTGGCTGTGTAGTGGTGTAGTTTTTAAGTTCATTTGAAGCTCCATTAATCAGAAAACTCCTTCTAAAACCATTAAAAGGCTTTCATTGTTTACGCGCTCAATTAATATAGCAATAAACAGGGTATATTGCAAGACAAAAAAGCCCTATCTTAATCAAAAGACAGGGCTTTTCTGAAAAACCAACCTAATTATTCCGCTTTAGGCGGCGAATTCTTACTTTTATCCTTTAAAACCTCACCTATTCCGGCAATACTTGAAAGAATACCGGATGCTTCATAAGGCAGAAATACCTTTGAAGCCTTACCATCAGCTATCTTTTCAAGGGTCTCTAAATATTTAATGGCAATCAGGTCATTGGTAGGATCACCTTTGTGAATGGCGCCGTAGACATTTTGGATGGCTTCAGCTTCACCTTGAGCTATAGTTATCTTCTGATACTTATTCGCGTCAGCTACCTTCTTTATAGCCTCGGCCTTACCTTCCGCCGTTAAAATAGCTGATCTCTTACTGCCTTCGGCCTCCAAAATCATCGCCCGCCTGTCACGCTCAGCCTTCATCTGCCTGTGCATAGCCTCGGTTACATCCTTGGGCGGTTCAATCCTCTGAAGCTCTACCCTGGTCACCTTAACACCCCATTTGTCCGTAGCATCATCAAGAATGTCCCTGAGCTTGGTATTGATAAGTTCTCTTGAGGTAAGCGAATCATCCAATGATAAATCACCGATGAGATTTCTTAAGTTGGTCTGGGCCAGCTTGGTAGCCGCCATATAAAAGTTAGCTATATTGTAGGTTACCTTTATCGGGTCGGTTACCTCATAATAAGTAACAGCATCCACCTCAACGGCTACGTTATCCTTGGTGATAACGGCCTGCGGCGGGATATCAACCACCTGCTCCCTCATATCTACCTTAATTATCGTCTCAACCACGGGCATAATCAGGGTTAGTCCGCTGCCGGCGGTGCGCTGATACCTACCCAGCCTCTCAATCAGGCCCTTTTCCCACGGCCTGATAATCTTGATGGCTTGTCCTCCGAGAATAAACAGGAAAACAGCAAGTATGACAAAGAATGCTATCATTTTTATCCCTCCTCCTTTTTAACCTTCACAATTAAACGCGTACCTTCTAATTTTATAACCTTTACCATCTCCCCCTGAGAAATAACTTCATTTGTTTCACTATCGGCACGCCACTCATCCTCATCCACCCTGACGCGTCCGGTATTTTTAATATTATCAATCTCTTCCAAAACTACGCCTATTTTGCCGATAAGCCTGTCGGCGCCTATTCCCGGCGGCTGTTTTTTAGTAAGGCGGTTGGCAAGCTTTCTGGTAGCCGCCAAAAGCACACCTGAGACAACTACAAAGGTCAGTCCCTGCCATCCAAAACCTACACCTAAATAGGCCAGCGCGCCGGATACCAGCGCGGCAATCCCAAACCAGAGCAGAAAAAAACCCGCTGTAAATATCTCACCGATAATAAACAAAACTCCCAAACCAATCCACATCCACCAAACTTCAATATTCATATCAGTACCTCCTGCTTATACTTATTAACCTTTCTTTAGCTTGACAGCCTTAATGACTACAATAAGTACAATTACTCCTAAAACAAGGTTAATATACCAGAATTCGGGATAAATGGCAAGGATGAACTTTTTCTATTCGAGAGGACTATCTTCCGTTAAAGCCTCTTTATGGTTTATGGTAAAAGTAGAATATACGCCGTCGCCGTCTAAATCCCCGCGGGCGATCGCGGTAAACGAATCTTCATCAGCATTAATTACCTCATACTGGTAATATGCTTCTTTTAAAGGCGGAATAAATCCCAGCTCGTCCCACGCCTCAACGCCCTCTTCCCACTTTAGCTTCTCAGCAGAAGGAATGGCGGATGGATTCCCGGGACAGTTTATATAGGTGCCGTGTTTTTCTCTATAGGCTTCCTGGCAGGAGTATATTGTCCGGAGGTTTGCTTTTGACAGGATACTTCTTGCTTCAATCCGCCCTTCATTAAATGCCTGTTTTATATTCGGCGCGGCCAAAATAAGTATTACAAGTATAAGCAGTCCGGCAAAAACTCTAACAGCTCCTAATATTACTCCCGCTATGGCAAAGCCCCTGCCTCTTACCTCATTTTCTGACTTTTTTATTTTAAGCAGCGCCATAATACCTGTAATGAGGGCGGCCAAGCCTGTAAGGGGTACAAAAAAAAGTAATGCCAGCGCAAAACTTATAATTGCTAAAGGATCCACGCGTTCTGACTTCTGAACTTTATTTGCCATAAATTGTCTCCTTATTAAACATCAAAGGCCTCCGCCTAACTAAACGGAAGCCTTTATTATCTCAACTTTTTTCTTTTTCACTATTTATACATTAACGTTAGTTATCTTCCGCTTCTTCCATTATCTTTTCCGCGATCGTAAAGGGTACTTGGGCATACTTTTCAAAGTGCATTGAATAGGCCGCCCGTCCTGAGGTTAAAGACCTCAGGGCTGTCGCGTAGCCAAACATCTCAGCCAGCGGCGCCTCGGCTGAAATAATCTGCTGCTTGCCCTTTATCTCCATACCCAACACCTTGCCCCGCCTGGAACAGATATCCCCGACGACACTGCCCACATACTCTTCAGGCGTGCTAATCTCAATTGACATAGAAGGCTCAAGAAGTAAGGGCGCCGCTTTTCTAAACGCTCTCTTAAAACATTCCCGCCCGGCAAGTTTAAAGGCCAACTCTGAAGAGTCAACGTTATGAAAAGAGCCGTCAACTAAATCAACACTTACGTCAACCACCGGATAACCGGCGTAAATACCCTTCCGCATAGCGCTGATAATCCCCTTTTCCACGGCCGGGATATACTCTTTAGGAATAGTGCCTCCGGTAATCTTATTGTTAAATTCAAAACCTTTACTGGCATCAGTCGGCGCTATTTCAAGAACCACGTGGCCATACTGACCTCTGCCTCCGGTCTGCTTGGAGTGTTTATACTCATCGGATGACTTTTTCATAATAGTCTCCTTATAAGCAACTTTAGGCTGTCCCACATCTCCTTCAACCTTAAACTCCCGCCTTAACCTGTCTACAATAATATCAAGGTGAAGTTCGCCCATACCGGAGAGAATCGTTTCATCCGTCTCCTGGTCAGTTTTAACAGTAAAAGTCGGATCCTCCTCGGCAAGTTTTACTAAACCTTTACCCAACTTATCTATGTCGGCGCGGCTCTTTGGCTTAATACTGATCGACATAACCGGCGCGGGAAATTCCATTGCCTCCAGGATAATCGAATTGTCCGGATCGCAGAGAGTATCACCTGTTACCGTATAGTCGAGGCCAATGGCCACGGCAATATCACCGGCATAAATACTGTCTCTTATCTCACGCTGATTAGCATGCATCTGGAGAATTCTGCCAACCCTTTCTTTCTTATCTTTAGTCGAGTTATAAACGTAAGATCCTGAGTTTAGAAAACCGGAGTAAACTCTAAAGTATATCAATTTACCCATATGAGGGTCGGTTTGTATCTTAAACGCTAAAGCGGAAAAGGGCTCATCGTCATCCGCTTTTCTCGTAATTACCGTTTCTTTATCGTCCGGGCCGTAGCCTTCCGCGGGCGGCAGATCAAGCGGTGAAGGCAGATAATCAGTAACCGCGTCAAGCAGCCTTTGCACCCCTTTGTTTTTAAATGCCGCGCCACATAAAACCGGAACAATTTTATTAGCAATAGTACTATTACGAATAGCCGCTTTCAACTCTTCTGTAGTAATGGAATCTTCCGACTCAAGATACTTTTCCATTAGATGATCGTCAAGCTCAACGGCTTTCTCGACCATAATATGGTGGTACTTTTTGGCGGCTTCCAGACTGTCGGCGGGTATCTCTTCAATGTGAAAGTTCTTGCCCAGAGAGTCGTCATCATAAATAACGGCTTTCATTTCCAACAGGTCAATAATCCCATGAAAGCTATCCTCAGCTCCTATAGGTATTTGAAGCGGTATGGCATTGGCTCCAAGCTCATTTTCAATACTCTTTATCACGCTGAAAAAGTCAGCGCCAACTCTATCCATCTTGTTTACAAAGGCTAACTTCGGCACGCTGTACTTATCCGACTGCCTCCAAACCGTCTCTGACTGCGGCTCAACACCTCCGACAGCGCAAAATACGGCAATAGCTCCGTCAAGCACCCGCAGGCTTCTCTCTACTTCAACGGTAAAATCAACGTGCCCGGGGGTATCAATAATGTTAATCCGGCAGTCTTTCCAATGACAAGTTGTAGCCGCGGAGGTAATGGTAATACCCCTTTCCTGTTCCTGCGCCATCCAGTCCATTTGAGCCTTGCCGTCATGAACCTCGCCTATCTTATGCGACCGCCCTGAGTAAAAGAGAATACGCTCGGTAAGTGTAGTTTTTCCGGCGTCAATATGCGCCATAATACCGATGTTTCTCACCTTATTTAAATCGATTTTCCGTGGCATCTTCTTTATGCTCCTTATTTTTCAGATAAAGGAGACCATTATATAAAATCGTATGACTTTTGTCAAGCAAAAAAAGAGGCCGAAATGCTGAAAATTGCGTGAATTACTTCATTTTTAAGATGGCTAAAGCCGGTAATTTTTCACTTCCATTATAACGCTCCTGCGTGTATAATTACAATTGCCGGCAGATTACTTGTTAAATAATAAAGAAAATGGGGCGGCATAGAGGGGGAGTATGATAAAAAAATTAACGCTATTACAAGTAGTTTTACTAATTTTAATTCTCTTCAGCGTGTCTTATGCTGAAGAGATTGAATTAAAGATATTTCTGGACTACCTTGACTGCTTTCGCTTTATGGCGGAAAATAATCATCTGGGAACAGAAGAAGCAAATATCTGTAAGCTGGCCGCGGAAAGTTCGGTGGAGAGGTGCTTTCAGGAAAATTCCGAAGAAATCATACTTGTCTTTAAGTTAAATTACTTCAAAGGCCGCTATAGCACCATTAGGGGAGCTCAGGATAACGGGCCATACTATATCTTTCTGGAGGCGGACGACTGTTTTGAATATATCGGCCGGATGGAAGGCAGCAGCTATCAAAAGAAAGATTCTGACGGAAGAATGATATTCTCCACAACCTGGCATGTAAGCAGTAATGAAAGCATCGAAAGCGTTTATGAGTACGACGGCGAAACTTTCAAGCACGTATCCAAGGCATTATATCAGTATTCCCCCGACGGCTTAAAATCAAAAATCAGAGTTTACGATACAAATTAAATTTTAATATTTTCTCTTCTTCCAAATAAAAACCTTGTCTTTCGGGCGCACTCGAAAAGGCGCCTTTATCCCTACCATCTCTCCCTTACCAGCCTTTTCAACAGCTTTATGATTCATTTCCATCTCAACTGCCTTAAAAAAATTCGCGGGGGTTTTAACGCCGCTTATTAATATTTCATCGTTCTTCTTCAAAACGCCGCTTCTTATGATCACTTCAGCTACGCCTATTTTACCAAAGAACCTCTTTACTTCGCCCAGATAAACCTTATCATATCCCCTTTGAACCTTCCCGCCTGAGGATGATGGCTTCTTAAAGTAAAAGCCGTCTGAAAAGCCGCGGTGATAGACTGCCTTTAACTTTTTTGTTAATTCTTTCTTAAGCTTTGCTGTCAGCTTCTCTTCATAATAGGCATCAATAGCTCTCCGATAACAGGAGGTTGCTACCTTTACATACTCCGGCTGTCTCATCCTGCCTTCTATCTTAAAGGCGTCAATGCCCGCCTCTATCAACTCATCAATGAAGGAGATAGCGCAAAGATCCTTGGCGCTCAAGATGTAATCCTTTCCTACAACGTAACCACACTCTTTGTCGCTGTCAATAATATCGTACTCTCTCCTGCAGGGCTGGAGACATTCGCCTCTATTAGCCGACTTACCAAAGGAATCATAAGACAGAAAACACCTGCCTGAAATTGAAACGCACATCGCCCCATGAACAAAGGCCTCAACATTACAGTCAAGCTTTTCCCGCTTGACCTTTAAAGTTATCTCCCTGATGTCCGAAAGACCGCACTCTCTTGCTAAAACCACTCTTTTTATTCCCAGGCCGGCATAAAAACTCAGCGCGGAAAAGTTAGATACGCTTGCCTGAGTAGACAGGTGAACCTTTAAGCCCTGCTCTTTGGCTATTGATAAAACCGCCATATCCCAACCGATTACGGCATCAACCCCGGCTCTTTTGGCCGCCTTCAGTATCTTTTCTACCCTGGGTATTTCTTTATCGTAAACTAAAACGTTAAGCGCCAGATATCCCCTTCTGCCTTCTTTGCGCAGGCGAGCCATTATTTTCTTTAGCTCCAAAATGTCAAAGTTCACTGCCTGATAGCGCATATTTATCTCTTTAATGCCGAAGTAAACGGCATCAGCGCCGGCCTCAACGGCGCTAAGCAGAGCGCTCCAATCCCCTGCCGGAGACACAAGTTCCGGTTTTTTTATTTTCATTGCCAAGCCTTTCAAATGAAGTTCCCTACGGCTTACCGCAGGGTATCAAGCGGAATTCGCCATAGCCAAGAACCAACCTACGCTAGCCAACTCCGCCGAAGTAGCTTCGGCTACGACGGCCGGAAAGCTTCCTCCTACGCTAAAGCTTCGAAGGACAGGTCGGCGGGTTCGCCTCCATTTATTCCCGTGGCAAGTCACGGAGTATTTTGGCGGAGGCGAATAAAAAGGGGCGCTTATAAAAAGCGCCCCCGTTTAAAAAATAATAACCTTTACTTTATGTAGGCTTTTATTATCTTCTGCTCTTTAAGCGGTTTATCGCCCGCGCCCGTTGGTGTATTTTCTATTTTCTCGACTACGTCATAGCCGTATATAACTTCACCAAAGATGGTATGACGCATATTGAGCCAGGGGGTCTTGGCTGTCGTGATAAAAAACTGACTACCGTTAGTACCGGGGCCGGCATTGGCCATAGCTAATATTCCTTTTTTATCAAAGGCCGCCTCAGACCGGCATTCATCTTCAAAGGGCTTGCCCCAGAGAGACTCTCCGCCGCCGCCTGTTCCCGTCGGGTCGCCACCCTGTATCATAAAACCCTTTATTACCCTGTGAAATATTATATCGTCATAGTAGCCTTTTTCAATCAAACCAATAAAATTTTCGCACGCTTTTGGAGCTATATCCAGATAAAGCTTAATTTCAATATCGCCCTGGTTAGTTTCCAAAACTACAACCTTGTCCTCTGCCATAGAGTAGCCTCCGCTAATAACACTGATTAAAAAACTAATAAACAGAACTAAAACTAATGTCTTTTTCATAATTCCCCATCTCTTCCTTTTTTAAATGAGTATATCAAAGTCCGCGCACAAAATCAACAATAAAAGAAGATTCTATATTTATTGAGACCAAATCTTAATATCCACTTTACAGAAGAGAGGATAAGAAGTATAATAGTTTTTGTTAAGTTAAAATGAAGAAACGAATAGATTTGATTCAGGCAAAGGAGAAAAAGAATGTTTAGTTTAACAATCATTCCGCGCTTTGGTGAAACAGATGTTCTGGGACATATTAACAATACAACCTTACCCTGTTGGTTTGAGCGGGCAAGAAATCCCCTTTATAAAATTTTTAATCCGGCTATGAACCTAAAGAAGTGGAATTTGATTATGGCCAGAATGGAGTTTGATTTTTTGGCTGAACTATTTTTGGACAAAGAGGTAGAGATAAAGACCTACATCATTAAAATCGGAAATTCATCCATTCATATCGGCCAGGAAGCCTGGCAAGAGGGCCGGTTAAAGGTTAAGGGTAGGAACGTCGGCGTTTATTATGACTTTGCCGCCAAAAAATCGGTCCGGGTCCCCGATGACTTAAGAGAAAAATTAAAAGAACACATAATCTCCGAAGGAAAGTAACCGTTACTTTTTTATCTTCCCGGCCAGTTGGCCGCAGGCGCCATTTATATCAACTCCCTTTGACACCCTGAGAGTAACATCAGCCCCGGCGTTTTGAAGCCGCTTCATAAACCTATCAATCTCTTCCTTGCCGGCCGGCCTGCATGTAATACCGGAAATCTTATGATACTTTATCAAATTGATTTTTGCCTTTAAGCGGCCGGCAACGCGCGCCAACTCCTCCGCGTCCTTAGAGGAATCATTCAAATCTTTAAAGAGAATGTATTCAAGGGTTATCTTTCTTTTTGTTTTTTTAAAGTATATCTCCAGCTCTTTAATAATTTCTTTTAGCTTATACTTTTTATTGACGGGCATTAATTTATCTCTTAAGACGTCATTGGCCGCGTGAAGAGATAAAGAAAGATTCACCTGCAAACCCTCGTTTTTTAATTTTCTTATACCCGGGATTATGCCGCAGGTCGAAATAGTAATCCTCCTGGCGGCAATCTTCAGGCCTTGTGGAGAGTTTATTATTTTAATCGCCTTAATTGAATTGGCGTAATTATCCAAAGGCTCTCCCATGCCCATCAGGACAACGTTTGTTATGGAAATTTTAAGGTTGTCTTTTAAATAAAGGAGCTGGCCGGTAATTTCTGAGGGAGTAAGGTTCCTGACAAACCCTCCCTTGCCGCTGGCGCAAAACAAACAGCCAAATTTACACCCCACCTGAGTAGAAAGACAGACCGTCCTACGCCTTGCCGTTTTTATCAAAACCGACTCGACAAAGCTGCCGTCTTCAAGCTTAAAGAGGTACTTTTCTGTTTTATCCTTTGAGACGAGGCGGCCGGCAAGCTCCAAGGCCCCTATATAATATTCCGCCTGAAGTTTTATCTTCAGCGAGTTAGATAAGTTGGTCATCCGGTCAAAATCTACCATCCCTTTTTGATAAAGCCAGCTCAAAAGCTGCCCGGTTCTATAGGCCGGCTCACCAAAACTCGCGACTTTTTGCCCTAATTCTTCCGCCGTTAAATTTTTTATATCTTGCTTGTGCCCGTAAGGGTATGTCTTCATTATTAAAAATAAAACCGGGCTTATTTATCAAGCCCGGTTTTACCCGTTTATATTATATTTTTAATATTATTAGTACTTTTTCAGGTTTTTCATTAACCTGTCGGAGTAAGAGGTCGGCTTAACGTTCTTTTTGATAAGGATGTCATCAGCCGTCTTTCCTTTTCCATAGAGAGCCTTGTTTGCTTTCTTATTAAACGTAACGGCAGAGCCGTCAAGCTTCAGGCCTATAAAGGCCCCCCTGCTTCTCGAATAAGAAAGTATACCGCCTTTTAGCTGAGCGTCAGTTGAAGCCGCGGCGTCTCTTCCTAAAGGGCCAGCCGAGATAGCGGCGTCAGCGCCCAGTTTAAACTTGCTCCTTAAAAGCCCGTCCAGGCCGCGCTCACTCATAATAAGAAGTATATTATCCGTTGCCTGTCCTCCGACTTGCCAGCCAAAGGAGCCGCCTTTAAGATTAAAGACCGCCGGGGCGCTCCACGCGCCTGTTTTTTTATCTTTGGCAATGATAATACCCTGAGCGTATTGAGCACCGATTATAAAACCTCCTTCGATAGTATTGGGAAAGATAGCTACCGCGTAACAGTCCTCTAAAAGCCCTGAAGGTATACCCGTCTCCGGCATCTCTGTCATCTCTTCAAAAACCTTAGCAGACTCCACCAAAAGATTATCCCATTTATCCTCCGCAAATGCCATTGTAGATAAAGAAATGACACATATTGCCACTAAACAGCACGAGATAAACTTTTTCATTAAAAACCCCCCTTTTTTTTAAGTTTATGCCTTAGATAACTAATAACATATTACACCCAAAAAACATATATCGTCAAGAAATATTAATCCACCTGAGGGATGGTCTCTCCCCTTAAAATATCCGGAAGCGGTTTGGCATCTATTCTCAGGCCGCCGTCATGCTCAATTTTGAGGGTATAAATAGTCCCCGGAACAAACATTGTCCCGGGCGCTTCTATCTGGGCGTTTTTTATTCCTCTTTTTTCGGCCTCAGCCGGATTTAAAGCGTACTGCCAAAAACACTCCCACAATCTCTTTTCCGCTTCGCTCTCTATCCCTTCTATCTTGTAGCCCGCGGGAATCTCGTTCATACTGACAAGCTCATACTCCTGTGTATCAGGGCCGTCCAGCATAAATACCTTCCAGAATAAATAGGCACTTTTACCCTTCAACCTATCTTTGCTTCTAATGTGGATATCATCAAATCTAACGACCAGTGATTGAAACTGGATGATGTTTCCGGAAAAGGTAAAATATCTGGGTTCAAGCGGCTTTTCTTCCGTATCATATTCTAAAAATTTTATAGTAGTCAGGTTCTGCCCCGCATTCTCATCATAGCAAACTTTGGTCACCAGCACATCGGCCGCCCTTGAGTCCGCTTCAAGGCGTCTGATTACTTCCTTTAACTGCCTGTTTTCATAAAGATGCTTTCGTACATTATTATAACCGTAACCACCGGCTATAATAATTAACAGAATGACAAACATATAAGCGGTTTTTTTTAGAATCCTAATCATAGCTCTATCTCTTATTTTCTTAATTTTTTATAGGTGTTAATTAATCCATTAGTAGATGAATCATGCAAGGTAGTCCCTTTATCATCATCCAGTTCAGGAAGTATTGAGCTTGCCAATTGTTTACCAAGCTGAACCCCCCACTGGTCAAAGCTGAATATATTCCAGATAACCCCCTGGGTAAATATCTTATGCTCGTACATCGCGATCAAACTACCTAAAGTTCTGGGGGTGAGCTTTTTAAAAAGTATGGAATTAGTCGGCTTGTTGCCCCCAAAAACTTTAAAGGGAAGAAGCTTCGCAATTTCTTCGTCCGCCTTGCCTTCTTCTCTTAATTCTTTGACGACCTCTTCCTCGGCCTTTCCCTTCATCAGCGCTTCTGTCTGGGCAAAGAAATTGGATAAGAGAATTTTATGGTGCTCACCGATAGGGTTATGGCTGACGGCAGGAGCCAAAAAATCACAGGGAATCAGTTTTGTTCCCTGGTGTATCAGCTGATAAAAGGCATGCTGTCCATTGGTACCCGGCTCCCCCCAAATAACCGGCCCCGTCTGATGCTTAACCTTACAACCGACTCTGTCAACACACTTGCCGTTACTTTCCATATCCGCCTGCTGTAAGTAGGCCGCTAACCTGTGCAGATACTGGTCATAAGGAAGTATAGCATGGGACTCAGCCTTAAAAAAGTTGTTGTACCAAATACCGATTAACGCCAAAATAACCGGAATGTTTTTTTCAAAGGCCGCCCTTTGAAAATGCCTATCCATAGCATAAGCACCCTCAAGCATTTCTTTAAAATTTTTAAACCCTACGGCGCAGGCAATCGAAAGCCCTATCGCCGACCAGAGAGAGTAGCGGCCGCCTACCCAGTCCCAGAAACGAAACATATTTTGCGCCTCGATGCCAAACTCCACTACTTTTTCCTTGTTGGTCGAGATGGCAATAAAGTGTTTCTTAATATACCTTTTGTCTTTGGCCACGCCCAGAAACCAGCGCCTGGCAGTATGAGCATTGGACATAGTCTCCTGGGTGGCAAAGGTCTTTGAGGCAATCAGAAAAATCGTTTTCTCAGGATGCAGACATTTAAGCGTTTCCGCGATATGAGTCGCGTCAACATTGGAGACAAAGTGAACATTAATATCCTTTTTCTTATAGGTCTTGAGCGCTTCGGTAACCATTACGGGGCCTAAGTCAGAACCGCCTATTCCGATATTAACGATATCGGTTATAACCTTGCCCGTATAGCCTCTCCACTTTTTGGAGTTAATCTTGTTGGAAAATAGCCTCATCTGTTCAAGGACAGCATTCACTTCAGGCATTACGTTTTTACCGGCCGCCGCAACCGCCTTACCGGAGCAGCTCCTCAAAGCGGTGTGAAGAACGGCCCTGTGTTCTGTCTCATTTATCTCATCGCCTGAGAACATCCTTTTTATCGCGTCTTTTAAACCTATTTCATCGGCAAGCTCCAGAAGAAGCTCGAGCGTCTCCCGGGTAATGATGTTTTTTGAATAATCCACCAGTATATCTTCAAACTTCAGCGAAAACCCAGAAAACCTCTCGCCATCTTCAGCAAACATATCTTTCATATGCTTGCTCTTCATAACCTCATAGTGGACCTTCAGTTTCTTCCAGGCTTTAGTTTTCGTGGGATCAATCTTCTTTAACATAACAACTCCTATATGGGTAAGAATTGAATTGTCTTTTAAAGATATTATAGCAACAATAGCGAAAATGTAAATACGAAAAATCCGGAGCAATGGGCGGAGCGTGGTTCGCGGGATAAATTATCCCAATAATTTCTGCCCAATCATTCCAACAAGAAAACCAACGTTTACGCCAAGCGCGGGAAACCAACTTTTTTGTAGTTTAGACATTGGCGCGATATCCTGAAATATTAAGTAGAGTATCCCGCCGCTGGAAAACAGCATCAACGATGCTGTAAGCTGCGGCATATTACTCAGCAAATAATATCCTGAAACGGCGGCGAAGATTCCCGAAAAACTTAGACAAAATAAGATGAGCAAACATTTGTTTGAAGTATAACCATTATCGCGCAAATCCAAATACGCGTTGAATGATTCCGGTAAATTTTGAAGGCCGATAAAGATTGCCAATAACAAGCCCAAATTATGGTCAGCAGCGAATACCGCGCCTAACGCGATAGCTTCCGGAATAAAATCCATTAACATTGCAAGTAGCTGAGAAACTGTCCCGCCTTTCTTTTCTATATACCTATCTAAGAAAAAGAAAGCAATTGCTCCTGCTAAGAATAGTAATGCCATTGGTACAAGAGACAACACCTTCATGCCTTCCGGCGCCAGAACGAACGCGACAGCAGCAATTATTATCCCTCCGCCAAACGCGATTGATGTATGAAGAGCCCCTTCCTTTATAAGTCCTTTCCGAAAATGTCTCTCAAACAACCTTGAAAGGAGCCCTCCCAAAAATACTGTAATTCCGGAAAGAGAAGAATACAGCACTATTTTCAAAATGATTTCCATTTATACTCCTGCTAACTCCCCTGTTTCACTCGCGGCGCTCAAGCATAATATTCCCGCCAAAGGCGGGACCGCAAGCGCGTGTTCAACATCAGATAAAAGCAATTGTTAAGCAGTGTATGTCATTGCCAACGAATTAATTTCTTTATTAATTTTTTTGCCTATTCTATCTTCTTCAACTTCCAGATCATAATGTGATTGAAGATTAAGCCAAAACTGCGGAGACATATTAAAATATTTTCCAAACCGCAAAGCTGTATTAGCAGAGATAGACCTTGTCCCATGGACAATTTCATTTATTCTTCGCGCGGGCACATTGATCTCTTTCGCGATACGGTATTGAGTAATCTCCATCGGCTTAAGAAACTCTTCCAAAAGAATTTCCCCCGGATGCATTGGTTTTATTGTTTTTCTATTCATTTCTATCACCTCCCTAATGGTAATCTACTATTTCAACACTACGCGCGCTACCATCATGCCATTTAAAACGAATTCTCCATTGCTTATTAATTCTAATACTATGCTGTCCCGTTCGATTACTTTTTAAAGTTTCTAAACGGTTTGATGTTGGTATTCTTAAGTCATTCAAATCAGCCGCGGCATCAAGAATCCATAATTTTCGCATTGCAATTCTCTGAATATTCCGCGGAAGCTTTCTTGAAAATTCACGGTGAAATATCTTTTCTGTTTCCTTGCATTTAAATGATTTGATCATATAGGTATGATAACATCAAACGTTATTATTGTCAAACATTATTATCACGCCTACCTGTAAAACTAAGCCACCGGCCCTAGAACCTTGTTCCACCTACGCGGTGGAACAATTAGTCATTTCAATAATTGTTTTTAGTTGCAAAAAGGGTAAAAAGTAGTAAGATGGATATGATTTAAGTTAAATTTAGGTTAAAAGAGGAGTGGTTTGTTATGGGAATTAAAAAGGTACTGCTTTTGAGGCACGGTGAAAGTACTTGGAACAAGGAAAACAGGTTTACGGGCTGGACTGACGTTGACTTGTCCGTAAAGGGTATTGAAGAAGCCAGAGCCGCTATTAAAACTCTGACGGATGAAGGTTTTACCTTTGACGTCGCCTACACGTCTGTCTTAAAAAGGGCCATCAGAACTCTTTGGATAGTTCTTAAGGGTATGGATCTTATGTGGATACCGGTCTACCGCTCCTGGCGCTTAAACGAAAGGCACTACGGCGCTCTGCAGGGACTGAATAAAGCGGAAACCGCCAAAAAGTACGGTGACGAACAGGTTCTCGTCTGGCGCAGAAGTTACGATGTGCCGCCTCCGGTATTGGAAAAGTTAGATGAACGTTATCCGGGGAACGACCCGCGCTATCAGGACCTGACAGAAGAAGAACTGCCTCTAACTGAGTGTCTAAAAGATACGGTGGCCAGATTTGTCCCTTACTGGGAAAACACCATTGCTCCGGCTATTAAAGAAGGTAAAAAGGTTATTATCGCCGCCCACGGCAACAGCTTGCGCGCTCTGGTAAAGTATCTGGACAATGTCCCTGATGAGGAGATCGTAAAACTAAATATTCCGACGGGCATTCCGTTAGTTTATGAACTGGACGACGATTTAAAACCTATCAAACATTACTATCTGGGAGATCAGGAAGCCATCCAAAAACAGATATCGGCGGTCGCCAACCAAGGTAAATCCGTTTAGGCTATAGTAATATCTTTATCAAGATAAACGTCCTGAATGGCGTTTAGTATTTCTATGCCTTCTTTAAGCGGCTTCTGAAAAGCCTTTCGGCCTGAGATAAGCCCCATACCGCCGGCCCTTTTATTGATAACGGCCGTCGTTACCGCCTCCTGCAGGTCGTTTTTACCCGAAGCGCCGCCTGAGTTAATCAAGCCAATCCTGCCCATATAACAGTTGGCTACCTGGTATCTGGTCAGGTCTATCGGGTTATCTGAAGTTAATTTGTCATAAACCAGAGGACTGGTTTTAGAAAAATTAATAGCTGTAAAACCGCCATTATTGGTAGGAAGTTTTTGTTTAATTATATCAGCCTGGATAGTAACTCCCAAATGATTGGCCTGGCCGGTTAAATCAGCGGCCGTATGATAGTCCACACCATCCTTCTTGAAGCCCTCATTTCTTAAATAACACCAGAGGATGGTCAGCATGCCCATCTGATGGGCCTTTTCAAAAGCGGCAGATATCTCTTCTATCTGCCGGCGTGACTCTTCTGAGCCAAAGTAAATAGTAGCCCCTATACCTACAGCGCCCATATCAAAGGCCTGCTCCACAGAAGCAAACAACCTCTGGTCGTAAATGGCAGGATAACTTAAAAGTTCGTTGTGGTTAATCTTGACGATAAAAGGTATCTTGTGAGCGTATTTACGGCTCATCATACCCAGAACACCTAAGGTAGAAGCGACCGCGTTACAGCCGCCTTCAACCGCCAGCTTAACAATACCCTCCGGGTCAAAGTAAACCGGATTGGGCGAAAACGAAGAGGCGGCGGTATGTTCAATGCCCTGGTCTACAGGAAGTATGGAAAGATAGCCTGTGCCGCCCAACCTACCGTGATTAAAAAGAGACTGTAAATTTCTTAAAACGTTTATTGGCCTGTCAGAGTTAATAAAAATTCTGTCAATATAATCAGGCCCCGGCAGATGAATGTTCTCTTTTGGAATTGTGGTACATTTGTGCTCCAGTAAATTTTTCGCCTCTTGCCCCAAGAGTTCTTTTACGTTTGTCATAATAATCAACCTCCTGTTATTAATACACTTTTTAGTTTCGGTTATTTTACTACAAAATACCTTTTAGTCAATGCTTTTTTACGTTTTTTGCTTAAAAAGACTGCTATTTTTTTATTTTACTACAAAACCCCGCTTAACTCAATACTTTTTCTATAACCTTTAACATTCCCTCTTTATCTTCTGTCGTAAAGGCTTCCTTTCTCAGATGCCTGATATGATGAAACCCCTTGGTATACCAGACAAAGTACTTTCTGAATATTACAACTCCTATTCTCTCACCGAAGAATTCTACGCACAGCTTGAGGTGTTTTTTCATTACCGAGACAACCTCCTCTATCGCCGGTTTCTCGCGAACTCTCCCGTACTTTAAATACTCCTCTATCTCCTTAAATATCCAAGGATTGCCTAAAGACCCTCTGGCCGCTAACAGGGCGTCGCACCCTGTTTCATCAAGCATCTTTTTGGCTGACAGGGCATCAAATATATCTCCACTGCCTATAACAGGAATAACCACCGCTTCTTTTACTTCCCTAATTACCTGATAATTAACTTTTCCCCGGTATCCCTGGCTTCTGGTACGGCCGTGAATAAATATTGCCTTTGCTCCCGCCTCCTGACAAATAAGAGCAACCTCTCTGGCGTTAACCGACTTGTCGCACCA
>JAGLLT010000022.1 GCA_023140385.1 Candidatus Omnitrophota bacterium | reverse complement strand
TTAAAAGCCCCGCCCCCTGCCCTTTCTTAGCTACCTTGGGAGCGGGACAACCGGCGTTCAAATCAATAAGGTCAAACTTATGAGGCCCGAGTATATCCAGCGCCCTTTTAATGATTTCAGTGTCATCCGCCAAAAGCTGTACCCCCAAGGGCCTGTCGCCTCTGGATGAAACAATCATCTGCTTGGTTTTTACCTTATTATAAACAAGGGCGCGGGCGCTTATCATTTCACAAAACGCCAATTCACAACCATAATCCCGGCTAATCATCCGAAAGGGCAAATTGCTAACCCCGGATAAGGGCGCGAGAATAAGCGGAGAATGCAATTTGAGGTTTCCTATCTTTAACACAGGTTTTAACTTTCAATATACCTTTAAGTTAGAGTGTAAAATCATATCGTACGACAATCGTCAACCATTTTTCAGCTTCATTCTACAATGTTAAAAAAAGTACAGCTCGCCTTATAAATTATACCGGCAACTTTTTCCTCATCCACTTCTTTTAACTCAGAAAGCTTTTTTAAAACCCTGACGGCATCCTTCGGCTCAGAAACATACCTGCCGCCGGGAGATTTATAAGAAACAGGTGAATCCGTCTCAAGGAGTATCCTCTCAAGCGGCGCCTCTTTGGCCGCGGCCTGGGCATCTTTGGAGTATTCAAGTGAGGGAGAGAGAGAAATATAAAAACCTTCATTTAAAATCTCTTTCAAAATATCTACCGGGCCTGTATACCAATGAAAAAGAACCTGCTTTAGCTGATATTCTCTGACAAGACTGAGGCAGTCGCTCCAGGCGCCACGCGAATGAATGATAACCGGCTTGTCAAGCTCTCCGGCAAGCTCAAGTTGGGCGGTAAAGAGCTCCCTCTGCAAATCTCTTCCTTCCCCTTTTTTTCTGGCCTCTTTATACCAATAATCAAGCCCGATTTCACCGACAGCCGCGATATCATCTCTATGGCTTTTTATTAACGCGCAAACCTCTTCAAGGGTCTTTTCCTCAGGCAGGAAGGGATGAATGCCCAGCGCCGGATAGAGATTATACTCTTTGTGGGCATTATAAAGTTCGATAATCCGCCTGTTGGACTCTAAGTTAAGGCCGGCTATCAGTATCTTATCAACGCCCGCTTCCTTTGCTCTTTTTAAGGCGCCGTCAATGTCTTCTATCTGGTTTAAGTGAACGTGAGTATCAAATAGTTTCATATTTTATTTTATGTAAGGGTCATTTATCTCAAATATTAACTCCCAGACAGCGCGCGGCCTCTGATACTGCTCGGGATGTGTAGGCCTGGGCTGTGTGCCGCCATTGCGCCAGGCTTCCGGAGTATTAAACCAATAGGCCGTTGATTCTTCTTCATAGGTTATATAATAAATTCCAAAGGCTGTTTTAAGCGCCTCTTCTTTTAAGCCGGCATGATACATAGAAGCCGCCAAAAAATAGCTTGCGCCTGTCCATATCTCTTCCGCCTGCTCCTTGGAACCAATACAGCCTCCATCTTCCCTAATACCGTTTATGGCGCCGCAATCACCTATGCCATCGCCGTTATAGTCCTTTAAGGGCACTACATTGCGTTCAAAAACCTGCCTAAGATGTAACTTCAACCGCTCGCCGGGCAGGATATCTTCCAGGCCATAAGCTTCACAGTAGCGCTGGCCATTTAAACCGTCTGCCATAATAGCCGTCGGATATTTGCTTTCTGTATCTATTTTATAGTAGCCGCGCTTTTCATACCAGAGCTTTTCATCCAGATTCTTTCCGGCCTTTTTCAGCCACTCTCTTACTTCCTTTAAGATGCCGTCTTTTTTAATTTCCGCTATCCGCTCCATAGTCTGAAGCGCTCCCACCCAGAGGCCGCCGCAAAGAAGCGATGTGCCCCAGAGACCCCAGGCATCATAAGTATTATCCGAGCCTTTGTTGTTGGGCAAACAATCGCCGTCAGTATCGGTCTTCTTCATATACTCATATGTCGCCTTACAGGCCGGCCAGACATAATTCAAAAAATCCCCGTCTTTATAGAGATAATAGTAGCGCCATATCTGCTGGATAAACTTTGAGTGAAGGTCTTTCCAGTGCAGCTTATTGGTACCATAATTATCCCAGGTAAAGTACGGATCTGTCCGCGGCCCGCCGCAGTCATGGGGAGTTTGATTTTCAGGTTCATTTAATATCGCGTCCGCCCATGAGAGAAGTATCTCTTTTTCTATCCGCGGCCAGAATTTGGCATAGATAATAGATGAATAATGGCGAACGTCAAAGGTATTGCAGAAAGGGTACATCATGCATTCCATAATAAAGTATTTATTGTCATCCCTACGCTTACCCGGATATTTTCCATTGTGACCCGATTTTAAACCAGCTTCATAAAAACAGCCGCCGAATTGAGAGTAGTAGAGTTCATTAAAAGCCGCGCACTTAAGCCATTCGGGATAATTTTCATTTTCAATTACCGGCTCCATCCAGGCATCCATCTCTTTTTCCCAGCTGACATAGTTGCTAAGCGCCTCGGAGGCAATTTCAAAGCTCTTATTGCCTTCCCGCCCAAAGTGCTGGGTATACTTTTTCCACCACTGAGTGCTCTTACCCGGCCTGGCAGAAAACTCACAGACAGGATAATCCCAAGCTAAAGCAAAAGGAACTGTTTTTTCTTCATTAGGCTTTAGCTCTATTTTAAAACAGATGGCCGCCGCTGAATTTGAACCATCAAGCGCCTTATCACTTAAGGCGCCATTCTCCTTAAAGTCATCCCATACATCACGGCCGTCTTTTTCCTTATTCCAACTGGTAACGTATGAAATATCCACCCCGTCCGCCTCTTTTACTGCCAAGCACCACTCTGTATTTTGCGTCTCGGGACTATTCCGGGGGCTTGACGCGTTTAAGACAACCGCCTTAACGCCGTTAGCCTTGAGGAAACTGTTTTTGTACCCCGCTCTCATCTGATCTTCAAAAGGAGGCTGGCTCCAGGTAAACATTAGCGACAGACTGATTCTCTTATTCGTCGGATTCGCGAATTTCCATTTCCAGACAGCGACCGGATATGAGGTTTCCTTATAGTTGTGAGCAATAATGGGTGAGTAGAATTCACTGGCAACATCTGAAACAAAACAGTCGTAGGTTGTCCAGCCTTTTGGCTGAAGAGCAAAATACCTTCCTTCGCCCTGCTTCAGCTTATCCCAGCCTTCTTTTAAATCTTTGTTGGTCGAGAGACATCGTACCTTTGCCTCTTCTCCATCTATCTTTTCGTAAAGATGGAACGCCCCCTCGGGAAGCCATTTTTCATCATAGCCGGCAATCTTAAGCGCCCAGGGGCCAAAAGAACCGCTTATACTGTACATAAAAGAACCGGCGCCAAACCCTCCTAAGGCCACACCTCTGTCCGGGCTGGAAGAACAACATCCGGATGGTACATCGCCCAGATAACGGCTCCAGGCGCAGGGTGGTATTGAAAAAAGTCTTTTCCCTTTTTGAGAATCAGTCGTATCCGGTTGAGGGCAATCAGCAGCTTTAACTCGGCAGCAATGTTCCCTGTCAGAAATATTACCCCTCGAAAATTTTTCCTTGCTTCCCTCAATAGGTGAGACATGCGCTTTCACTACTCGGTCATCCTCTGCCGTTATTTTAAGTTACTCTCCTATTATCTTGACCAATACGCGCTTTTTTCTCTGTCCGTCAAATTCACCGTAAAATATCTGTTCCCATGGCCCGAAGTCAAGCCTGCCTTCAGTGACGGCCACTACAACCTCCCGCCCCATTATTGTGCGCTTCAGGTGCGCGTCAGCATTATCTTCACCGTTATTATGCCGGTACTGTGAAACCGGTTCATGCGGCGCCAAGCCTTCAAGCCACTTATCAAAGTCCCTATGCAGGCCGCTCTCGTCATCATTAATGAAAACGCTGGCGGTAATGTGCATCGCGTTAACCAAACAAAGCCCTTCTTTAATCCCACTTTTTTCAATAATTTCTTCCACCTGCCGGCTAATGTTAACAAAGGCGTATTTGGTCTTTGTGTGAAACCAGAGATATTCAGTATGTGACTTCATAATTCTGTCTCCGCTATTGTTTGCTCCAGATTCTGGTATTCAGATTCAAATCCTCTACAACACCTATGGCCAGTTCAAGGTCCTGATAATATTCTGAAATCTGCCCGAAGTCAAGTACGGTTTTAAAAACGTTGGGCTCAAAAAGGTTTTTTCTGAACGATACGGCAACAAATATCAATGAACCGACAAAGGAAAGATATATTTGCCTGCCTGTCTTCTTCTTAAAATCAACTATTCTCTTCATCAGGCTGGTAGACAGAATATAACGCGCCTCAATTTGATCGTCGCCATAAACAGCAAATAACTTTTCAAATTCAGGATCCTCCAGTTTTATGAGTTGGCCGCGAACAACGTTCATCTTCTGGAAAAAAGAACCAAGGCCGCCCAATAATCTTTCAGCCGTATCAGGAAGCACCACTGTAGTTCCCTTAAAGTCCTTATTAAAGTCGGCAATGAAAAAAAGGCCTTTAAACAACTTATGCCAGTGCCGGTTGCCTTTTGAATCCCTGGTCTCATATTCGGCGTAAACTTCGGAAAATCTTAACTTAGTCTTATCTATCATCCCTGAAACATAGTCATCGCCCCTATATCTGTCGGGGCGGCGGTGAAAGATTTTGCTAAGTATAAAGTCCGCCCGCGGGATACAGCCATCCTTAGAATAACTCAGGCCTTCATCAATAAAACTCACAATCTTCTTTATAATCTTGGTTTTAAACTCTCCGGTATAATTCGCGGTAAGCAGGCGAAAGGTCAGCCCCAAAGCGGCCGCGAGCCCCACCACCGCGAAAATAATAAACTGAAAGCCTAAACCCAGTAAAATTAAACCAACAAGAATAAGGCAAAACAAGCCGCATATTGATCCGCCCCACAGGAAAACTTTTTTTAGAACCTTTTTTCTCTTTTCTTCAATCACCCGCAATTCAGGCATCAAAACAGCATTATAATACCCGCCCAGTTCTTCTAAGGTTTTCATAGTTATTTACCTAAAAATTATTGTTAATCTTTTTTAAAAAGCTCTTTTACATTTACGTTTTCTCTCTGTGTCTCGGGAATTTCAAACAACTCCCTCAGTTTGTAGCCCATAATTGATGCCAGCATATTAGTCGGCACCATCTCAACGGCGTTATTGTAATCGGTAACAGCGGCGTTATAGGAACGCCTGGCAGCCGATATCTGCTCTTCAATCTCATTCATAGACTTCTGTAACTGCATAAAGTTTTCATTGGCCTTTAATTGCGGATAATTCTCAACGGCCACCATAATGCCGCCGAGCAGTTTTGACATTTTGTTTTCAAGGTTAACTCTTTCATTCTCCGACACATTGCCGGATACGGCCTTAGCCCTTAACTCGGTAATATCCGTAAGCGTGCCTCTTTCATGCTCCATATACTGCTGAACCGTAGCCACAAGATTTGGAATCAGATCGTATCTTTTTTTAAGCAGGGCATCAATTGTAGCAAAAACATTATTAACCTGATTCTTCTTCCCCACCATAGTGTTATACAAAACTACCCAAAAAACAACAACCACAGCAATAATAACAATAAGCGCAATCATCTTTCTATCCTCCTTAATGAGGGCATCATTTACAACAACGAAGTTGGTGTAAATGATAAGCCCGAATTAATTCCGCCGAGAGTTGTAAAATTGTTAAAAAGAATTTTACAACATCTTTCGAGACGGAAATTCCTATTAAAAGCATTTGTTATGGAACGCGTAGTGTGAACATAACTGATAAGCCCGCTTGCCTGCCGTAGCTTCAGCGTAGGCGGGAATTAATCCCCCTGCGTGCTTTCTTTAGAAAACAAGGGGGGATATATACTCAAATTACCTTTTTTTCTTCCCTATAATACCACAATTGAACTATTATTTTTTACTTCGACCCTCAGAATTTTTATTTTCTAAAATATACTTAAGGCCATCATTAAACCCCATCAATATAGATCTCGAAAAAACTTTCTTACTCTTATAAAATACTACAATTCTAAAGATATCTCGAATAAAACAGGCTAAATAAAAAGGTGATATCAAAAATAGGATATATTTTGGATATATGTCATTTAAAAAAATAAGTTTGTTTCTGTAGCTATAGTATGCTGCTGTCTTACTAAACTTTCTTCCGCCATAACTACGAAGAATTTTATGGTAAACAACCGATCTTGGCTCATATAGCAATTTATAGCCTTCTTTCCTCATCCTATGACATAAATCCATATCCTCACAATAGGCAAAAAATTTTTCATCAAAAAAAATATTTTTCAGTTTCGTCTTTAATAAAATGGAGCAACCCGAAATATATTTTAGTTCTCGGGTAGTTTCGTAAACAGTATCTTTTTTACCCTCGTCAATATTAGAAAAAAAATTGATTTTAGGCGGCAAAAATGAAATTTTTAACAGATAAATCCCTTTTGACCAAATTAAATCAGTACCGTAAATTTTTATTTTTGAACCTACGGCACCTACATTCTCATCCTTGAAATGCGAAATCTGATATTTTAGTGATTCTCTTTCGACAACCACATCATTATTCAAAAGCCATACATACCTGAATCCATTTTCCTGCGCCCATTTAATCCCATCATTATTTCCACCTGCAAACCCTCTATTTATTTTATTTCTAATTAAATGCACATGCGGAAATATTTCCTTAAGTCTACTACCCTGGTTGTTCTTTGAATTATTATCTACCAGAACGATTTTGAAATTGTCATAGTCTAATTTCTTCAAAGATTCAAGACACTCAACAGTATCATCAAATCCATCCCAGTTAAGAATTATTATTGCAATTTTAGGATCTTTTTCCATCTTTTTAAATCAACAAATTATTTATATTTATACAATTTCCTATCGTCGCTAAAATTATACCACGGACTCAAATACCTTAAGAACTTTTTCCGCTGTGTTCTTCCATGAAAATTGTTTGGCCTGTTCCATGCCTTTTTTGCGAAGTTGTTTGGCGAATTCAGGTTCATCAAGTATTTTCCATATACCCCGGGAGACATCAGTAACTTCTCGTGGATTTACCAATATCGCGGCATCTCCTGCTACTTCAGGTAAGGATGATGTATTTGAGGTTACAACCGCAGCCCCCAATGACATAGCTTCCAATACCGGCAATCCAAATCCTTCATAAAGAGAAGGATAAACAAAAACATCGCAACTCTTATATAAGTTAACCAAATCGCTGTCCGTAACTCCGCCGGTAAAAATGACATCTTCTTTAACCTTGTTAAGCGATTCAACTTGGATAGCTTCCTTTCCTTTCCAGCGCAAAGAACCAGCTATTACCAGCTGATGCGGTATTCCTTTTGACATTTTCAGTTGAGCATAAGCCTCTATAAGCCGGCCTACATTTTTTCGAGGGTGGATAGGACCGGCATAAAGAATAAAAGGCGCAGTTATGCCAAACCTGGTTTGTAAATTCACTGTTACTTCATCAATCGACCCAGTCTCCTCTGCAATATTCGCTGCAAGTGGAATGACAACAATTTTCTTCTCATTGATTTTTAATATCCGGCAGATATCAGTCTTTGAATTCTCAGATATGGTTATTATCTTAGCTGCCTTCTTAACCGCAAAGCGAAAATAAGCCCTTTGATAAACTCCATGTAAATAGATAAATGATTTCGGAAGGACAAATGGCGACATATCGTAAATAGAGACAACCGCCGGCGCGGAACCACAACATGAAACGATGTTATTGGTATAATGAATAACCTCCGGTTTAAATTTCCCGGCAGCCAGAGGGACTGCTATATGCGGGAAAAGGAACTGATCCCATATTACCTGAGGCACTAATGAAGGAGCTTTAAGCGCTTCTTGCAAAACAGCTGTATTATTAAGCTGGGTATGTATAGAGTTACTATAAACAACATACTGATTATCAGGACATAAACGGGCCATCTCTAAAAGTGTGCTTACGGCAGTCCTTCTTGCACCACCCGCCTTATGTCCCCATCCTATCACAGTCGCTATTTTCATAATTTACCATTTTATAATTTTCAATAGATTTCAATAAGAGCCTCTATGAATATTTTTATTAATTAAATACATTTCTTAAAAATATTTTCTAATTGATTCACGGTGTTATCCCAAGTAAATTGTTTAATATGATTGTATCCGTTTTTTGCTATTTGTTCTCGTTTCTTCTCATTTTCTAATAAATTAATTATATTTTGAGCTAATAATTCTACCCTTTTGGGAGCTGAAACTAAAGCTGTCTTTCCGGGAATGGTATAGTCTGGTATAGCTCCTACGTTTGTGGTAACACACGCCGCGCCACAAGCCATTGCCTCCATAGGTGGGTTGCCAAAACCCTCACAATGACTCGGAAACACAAATATATCTAAGGAATTATAAATTTCCCGTAATTTTTCTTTATGTGGCCACAAATGCATTTCCACGCTATCTATATCTTTAATAATTTTTATATCATCCGATGTAAGCTTTTTACCAAATAAAACTAGTTTGATGTTCGGATGTTTTCTTTTTGCAATCAGAAAGGCTTTAAGGCCATCACGCAACCCTTTCCACTTATAAGTTCTATATAGCATGCCCACTCGTTTGGGACTATGATATTTGAATCCCTCTTTTTCTCTATAAAAAAGATTAAAATTAACACCATTTGGCATGGGCCCAAAAGTGGAAACATTAAACTTTTTCTCAATGAGATTCTTTAGCCATGTGGAAGTAACTATTTTATGAAGAGGAAGGGTATAGGTTTTATTAACTAATTTTTCAGGTCCGCCCCAAACCTCATAATGCCGGATAAAATAAAACTTTTTACCTTTATCCGTTCCATAACTGTTAACATGATAAGCATTCGCCCACCAAGTTGCTACAATAATATCGCCTTTCGGAATATACCTCTCTGCTAACGTTGGTACTCTTATTAAATTTGCTTTTAGATTAAACCAATCTATACGATTGCCACACTTAAGATTATCAATAGTTTCCTTTGTTCTCTTCGCTAATTTTCTAAAATCATACCACTTCTCTCCAGATGGCATAAATATCAAAGGATATATTACAGAAACATTGTGACCTTTATCCTGCAATCGATTTGCCAACTGAAGCATGGATCTTACTCCACCTGATATATTAATCGCTGGAAGTATGAAGGATATGTCCATCTTATTATTTACGACCTATAATTTTTATTAACTTCTTTGTGTTTCCTGAATATTTCTATTAAGACTTTTTCCGTATAGTCATAGTCATAAAATAAACAACCATCGTAAACTTGTACTAATTAAATAAAACCATCTCATCAATACACAGAGTTGGTATTTTTGTAACTTTCCAGATTTTCTTCGCTTCGCCAAAACTACTTTCCCAAAATATACTTGGTTTAATTTTTAAAAGAAGTTCTATTTTACGCTGTGCATATTTCCCATACCGCTTTTGCTTAGATTCAATATTCCATAAAATTAACTTTTTATAACAAATTCCGTATTTAGCTAACCATTTTTCCGTACCAAACCTATATTTCTCTAACCTGTTTGATACAATTACATCAATTTCAAAAGTCGGAAGAAGATAAGGCTTAGCGTTTTTTATCCATTTAACATACAATTCTTCATTTGAGTCAACGCCAGGTGGGCAATTTTCACAAATCACCCCATCTAAATCCGTAGCAAATTTACCTTTTTTCGAATGCACGAGATTCCATTCAAATATTCTTGGATTTGGTATAATTTTGTAATATATATCAACTAAATGTTTTGAATCCTCAGTAGCAATCAAAACCGCTTTAGTTATATTTAGATTTTCACGAGATGAGCATAAAAAATTGAAACTTTCTTCCATGGCCGTACCGTTGGTAATGCTGTCATCAATTAACAAAATGTTTTTATAGTCTCCCTTTTTATTAATTAACTTGCTTTCCCAATAGAGAGATTGCTCAAAAAGTTCTGGTGTGGTTAATGGTTTCCCAAGTTTTAATGCAACCATATTAGCAACCAGCAACCCGCTTCTGGGTATTCCAACTACAACATCGTAAGTAGTCGGAAAAGATTTTATCCATTCGGTAGTCCATATCAATAATTCATTAACAGATACAAAACTATATTTCCCTCCAATAATGTTTCTCTCTAAGTTTAGAATTTGATAATACATTTTGGATGCAGTCTTACTATTGTTCTCACTAAGAATATTTTTTAACTTCTCGTATCTAAAAACAATCAGAACTAAAATTCGCTCTATCAAATTTCTCTTTTTTTTAAGAACTATACTTTTAAAAAATTTGGCTATTTTTTTCTTCATAGTTTCTTCACTCTTTTTTTAATTTTTTTGCCACAACTAAATATTGGAATACAAAAAGTTCTCGAACCAATGGAAAACAAAGACACTTAGAAAGCCTATTATATATATGTGGTTTTTCAATAATTCTATAATTTCTTTTGAGTTGAATAATTCTTAAATTTGCGTATCGAAATAACTCTTTTATACTTTTCAAAGTAAAAAATCTTAAATGTGTCTTATCATGAATACCTCGTTCTCTATATGGCCAATATCCTGAAAAAAGAAGATTAATTATAGTAGTGTAATGTCTTACGTTGGGAATACTTGCAATTACAACACCATCGTTACTCAAAAAAGTTGTAATATCTTTTAATATTCTCCAAGGATCTTTCAAGTGTTCCAACACATCTGCAAGAATTATACAGTCAAAATAGTCAGGTGTCAAAATATCTTCTAATTTGATCCCATCTAAGTCTCCCAATATCACTCTGTCCAATTTCCCCTTTGCAACTTTGGCCATTTGTTCATCAATCTCAATGCCTGTAACTTCGGCTCCAAATTTTTGCTTTAACCGCTCTCCAGTTGATCCAATGCTACAACCAACATCCAGAACCTTTTTAACACCTTCAGGAATTAAACTTAAAATATCCTCTCTGCATCCAATATATGAGGGATTAAAACTATGTTTATCGCAAGTCATCATACTTTCCTTCCTGAAAAAAATTGTTTCGAGTTACTTATTAATTCTTGCCAAAAAATTTTATCTGCTATATGTATCACGGTAAGATATATAGCTATTCCAAAAAGTGTAAAGATTAAAAGGCTAAATAAAGATTCTTGGCTCCAAATTTTAAACTTAAGAAAGAATATAAGAGTACACATAATGGTACTTCCAATAATTGGAACAACTAAAGAACGCATGAGGATTATCAATTTATAATTCATAATCTTTGTTAATCCCTTACTTACATAGAGCATAAACAAAATATTTGGTATAATAACGGCTATAGAAGTTCCCAAGATACCCCATTTATATGTTAAAGGATAGATTATTGCAATAAATATAACTAATTGAACTAAAGACCCGACTGTACTAATATTTGGTTTACCTATTCCTTGAAAAATTGGACCAGTTGTTGCATTTATCGCTCTTGTAACTCCGAAAATACATAACACTTGCATCGCTGGCACCATAGGCATCCATTTTTCTCCCAAGAATATTTTAGTAAAATCAGGAGCTAAAATAAATGTTAGCCCTGCTATCGGAAAAGATAAAAATGCTGTAAATTGTAAAACTTTCAAATAAGCTTTTTTTAATTTAGGTAAATCATCTTGTATTTTTGAATAAGCGGGAAACGTCACTTTAGAAATTACGTGACTAATCTCCGTTGCCGGTATATTTGAAATAAGATAAGCCATCTGATAAAAACCTAAGGCTGTTACACCGAGTAATTTCCCGACAAAAATATCATCTCCTTGCGTAAGCAAAAATATTAGTATACTTGAACCAAAAACCCATTTACCAAAGCCAAAAAGCCCCCTCGCTTTTTTCAAATCTCTGCTTAAACGAGGCCTGTAAGGGTGTATTAAATAACTTACAATAAACCTCACAAAATTTCCCGCCACCAAACCAAAAACAAGAGCCCAGACACTTTTCAATATTAAAGCAGCCGAAACTGCTACTATAAAATCTGTCAGAACACCGCTTAATTGATAAACAAACTGTTTATTGAACTCTAATTCTTTTTGAAAATAGATAACACCGATGTTTGTAAAAGACTGAAATAATATTGATAATCCGATAACTCTGATTATCAATGCTGCCGCGGAAACTTTGAAAAACATCGCCGCATAAGGCGCGACAAAAAACAAGATAGCAAACAAAGCAATTCCGCGCAGAACTAAAACTGTCCACGCGCTATCAAGATAAGTCTCAATATCGCCCTTTTTCTGAATTAAGGCCTGCTGAAAACCTGTTTGCGAAAACGTCTCTAATATTGCCATAGTTAATAACGCAATTCCCATTAGACCAAAATCGTGAGGAGCGAGAATACGAGCAAGAATTATAAGCCTACCCAGATTAAGTAATTGCTGAATTGCTCTTAGTAAAAAAACCCAAAAGCCACCTTTGGCAACACGTTGAGACAATCTTCCTTTATTCATAGTTTAGTTTTAATATGTTAACTCCATTACAAATTCTTTTACCCATTTCCTAAGCCTTCAAAGATATTTCATTGCTGGCATCTAATGAGTAATTATATCCTGTCATCTGACTTGCATTTTCGTTAAATTTCTGATAATTTTCATTATTTAGGTTCTTTCAAACTATTAAAAACATCAATATACCTATTTGCAACATTCTGCCAATTAAACTTATTCAACGTATATAACCTTGCTTTTTCTCCAATTTCTTTTCTATATTTAGGATTATTTGTTAATCTTAAAATAATATTTACAAAGGATTGGTTGTCATCGTAATTAACTAAAAAACCATTCTCGCCATCTGAAATAGCATCTTGTATTCCTTCCAATTTAGAGGCTACCACTGGCAAACCAGCAACACATGCTTCCAAAGCCACAATTCCAAATCCTTCCATATCTCCCTTGACAGGAATATTAGGCATAATGAAAATATTTGAAATTTTATAGATAGTATCTAATAATTCTTTTTTTACCTGCCTAAATAAAAAAACATTTTTCTCAAGATTAAGTTTCTTGATTGCCTTTTTTATTTTGGGATATTCCTCTCCATTACCGACAATGAAGTAGATTACATTTTTATTCTTAGCAACAATTTTTGGAAACGCTTCAGAAAGAAAATGTCTTACCCCTTTACGTTTTACTAATCTTCCAACAGTTAATAGAATTACTTTACTTTCTATGGCGCAATAAATATGTTTTTCAATTTCTCGGACATCTGCCAAATTTGCGGCTGTTTTGACCATTGCATTAACGCCAATGGGAATAACAACGGTTTTTTCTTTCGAAATGTTTCGCTTTAAACATTCATTCTGAGTTTGTTTGCTAATACACACTATCTTATCGCATTTATTTACTAACTTGGGAATAAAATATTGGTATATCTTCGCTGGATATGTAATATCTAATCCATATACCGTCACAAGTATAGGTATATGAAATAACTTTCTTAATATAATACCAAGTGGAGATAATACAGCGTCACCCAAGTGAACAACTTCAACTTGTTTCAGAACAATTATGTAGATAGCTTTTAATAATGCGTACAAAAGAAAAAAGGGTAAAAAAATCTGCGATTTTCCCCACGCAATAACAAAAATCTTGCTTGACTTGCTTACAGCAGTGATTAACTCATAGCTGAACTTTTGCATCCCTCCTATTGAGGGAGGATATTTTCTTGTGATAAACAAGATCATATTTTACTCTACTTAAATTTATTCTTCTTGTTTTATATCAATAGCAATGAACAGTTTTGGATTATTTTTTTTCTTTGTTAACTTCAATCTCTTTAACTTTTATTAAAGTATCCTCCGCGATCCTTCTGGTGCCGCAAACAAGGTCTGTTAACAGTCCCAGCATAGTAACGAGAAAACCGACGGTAATGAGGATGGAAGCGATAATTAATGACTGAATGTGGCCGGAGGGATTTAGGCCAGTAACATAGAAATATAAAAATCTCAATACAAAAAGCACGCCCAGGGAGATAAGTACCGCGCCGGTAGTCACAAAAACTCTGAAACCCTCATAGGCAACATAAACTTTAATAATCGTTGCCGTTGATCTTTGTACATAATGAAAAATACTCGTAAAAAGGCGGGACTTTCTTAAAGGGCCGTTAGTTTTCACGGGAACGTCTTTTACCACCAGCCCCTTCTCTCCTGCCTGGATAATAGTCTCAAGGGTATAAGAAAAATCACTCACGATGTTTAATTTCATTGCCGCCTCCCTCGAAAAAGCCCTGAAGCCGCTGGTTACGTCCTTAATCTTAAGCCCGGAAAGCCGGGAAACCACCCAACTGCCTATAAACTGCAAAACACCTTTAATAAAACCCTGCCGCCCGGCCTTTAAAATCTCTCTGTTACCGATAACAATATCAGCTTCTTTATTTATAATCGGCTTAATTAAATCGGGAATAGAGCCGCCGTCATATTGATTGTCAGCATCTGTATTAACAATAATATCGGCTCCCAGCCTGAGAGACTCTTCAATCCCCGACTTAAAGGCATAGGCAAGGCCGGTATTTCTATTTAGACGAAGTATGTGCTGAGCTCCGTTTTCTCCGGCAATATCAGAGGTCTTATCGGTGCTCCCGTCATCAATAACCAATATCTCAATCTCATCAACGCCTTCAATCTGCCTGGGAATATCCTTTAGCGTCACAGGAAGGGTTTTCTCTTCATTCAGGCAGGGAATTTGAATAATCAGTTTCATAAATTAGTCTCCTTAATGAGGGCATCAGTTATGGAACAAAGTGAACATAATTGATATGCCCGAATTAACTCCGAAGCTTAAGCTAAAATTATCGAAGAAAATTTTAGCTTGTTTAAGCAAGGAGTCTTCTAACTTCCTCTGTCCCTCAACTCAACAGCCCTTTAATAATGGTCTCAACGGCCTCTTCTTCCGACAGGCCGCGGGACATTAACGTCTGAAGCTGTTTCGAATCAACGCTTCCAATAGCCGCCTCGTGGGTAATGTGGGCCTTGGGATTTTTAACCTCAACGATGGGTACAGCGCTGGCAGTAGCCTTGTCCTGCACGATCTCCTTACAGTCAACATGGCCCCTGGCATAGGGAGCCGTAGCAATAAGTTTATTAAAAACCTCCGCTCTGGCATTTTCTCTTACGGCAACCCTTGAAGTTAAAACCCCTCTCGAGCCTTCGCCTTCAAGCAAACCGGACTCTTTAATGTTTATAATATCATCGCCCCTGCCGCTTATTCTGGCGGTCATCTCCATCACGCTTTCTTTTAGGCAAGTTGTTTCATAATCTATAAATATTTTACCGACTCTGCCTTTTAAAAGTTCAAACTCTGTTTTAAAGCGGGCTTTGTCCGAAAGAAAAACCCGCGCCTTTGGATAGACCTCAACCCCGCCTGTCTCAGCGTGAATATGTTTCTCAAAGTATAAATAACTGGCTCCCTCTCCCACTTTTATTTTACCGTCCATTATGTGCTGTACCTTTACGGCATCGGGAAAAATACAATGCGCCAGCACCGAAATAGCCGCTTTTCTTTTTATGTCTATATCTAAAAGTATTCGCTGAATGCCTTCTTTTTTAAGCATGCCGAAGCACATATGAACCGGATTTTTTATAACTATACCTTCATTGAGGACTATTTTTATATCCACACCATCTTTTATCTCTTTGGCGATAACCTCCAGGCCCGGCAAACTCCTCGAACTAACAACCTTGTCATGGCTTATTGTAAGATGGGCCGTCTGAGGATCATTCAACGCTTCCTCTATACCAGCTGTCTTGTAAAGGCGCTCGGCATCTAAGTTATTCACCCTCTGTCTCCCCGGGTTCATTCTGATGGTTACAGGGCAGGCATCTGCCTTTAAAATAATGGCGCATCTTCCTGCCGCTTCCCTTTTCCACAAGACGCCCATGGCAGATTAAAAAAGCGTCTTCCGCCTCATCCAGCACTGTCAGGCTGTGGGTAATTAAAATAACCGTCGAACCGCCCTTTTTTAATAACCTTATAGTCTCAAAAATGTTTTTCAGCGAAGCCACGTCAATGCCCGAATCCGGCTCGTCCAGCATAACTACTCTGGGCATCATAACCAAAATTGAGGCCAGTTCAACCTTTTTTCTCTCTCCGCCGCTCAAAGTCTTATCAACGGCCCTTTTTAAATAAACAGCGGGGTCTAAAGCCACCTTTATAAGAGCTTCTTTAATAGCTTTATCACTCTTATCTTTAGCTGAGGCCCGCATAAACTCCTTCACGCTTAAGCCTTCGTAGCGGGCCGGCTCCTGCCAGCCAAGTGTTATGCCCGCTTTAGCGCGTCCATCAACCGGCATATTTTTAATTGAGCGGCCGTCAAGCAAAATATCCCCCTCAAAGTTCTTATAGCCCTCAAGCCCCATTACCGTAAAGGCAAGCGTTGATTTGCCGGCTCCGTTAGGGCCAATAATAGCGTGAATATGCCCTTCTGTAAATTCAAGACTGATATTATGCAATATATCATTCCCGCTTAAGGACAAACTCAAATTTTTAATCTCTAAAATCCCCATAACAAACCTTTAGTTTTTATAGTCTTATTACTGAGTATATTACCATAAACAAGGCGTGTTTTAAACAATTAAATACTACCGATAGGATATTATATTTTGAACACTACAACCAAACTAAACACTTGACAATAAAACCCGCCTACTGTAAACTCAATTCAAGGTTGTCCTTAAGTAACTCTCAATCAATTAGTTGCCGCGAAAGTATGAAGAATATAGTTGAAATTAGTGATCCTAAATACCCCCCACTTCTTAAAAAAATCGACCAACCCCCCGAAAAGTTCTACTATAAAGGAAATTGGAATGCCGCGCTCTTTGAAAAATGCCTGGCGGTTGTAGGATCAAGGAAAATGACAAGTTACGGCCGGCAAATTACCGCTAAACTGGTATCGGAAATAGCGGCGGCCGGCATAACGATTGTTTCCGGTTTTATGTACGGAATTGATGCTACGGCCCACAAAGCGGCGCTCGCGGCGGGAGGCAAAACCATCGCCGTTATGCCCTGCGGGATTGATCTAATTCACCCCGAATATCAGGCAGATTTATATAAAGAGATATTAAAAAACGACGGGCTCATTATTTCAGAATTTGAAGGCGCCTTTCCTCCGGCACTCTGGACTTACCCAAAGAGAAACAGAATTGTAGCCGGGCTGTCTTTGGCAACTATGGTTATTGAGGCGGGACAGAAGAGCGGATCTTTAATCACCGCCGGCCTTACCGAAAAATACAAAAGGAAACTTTTCGCGGTTCCCGGCCAGCTTACCAGCACGCAGTCAAAAGGAACTCTTCGGCTAATTAAGGCTGGGGCAAGCATCGTAACCTGCGCGCAAGATATCCTGGCGGCTTATGGCATATCAAATCACAAGATTTCAGGAGAAAAGTTGCGCTCTTCAAACTTAAACAAACTGGAGCGGAATATAGTAGAAAAATTACAGCAAGAGCCGATGAGAATTGACGCTCTCTCCCGCTTATTAGAAGTTACGGCTTCCGAAATCGGCACAAGCGTTTCACTTATGCAGCTAAAAGGCTTCCTATTTGAAGAAGAAGGAAAATATTATGTTAATTAAAGTCTCCTCAGCGTCGAACTCGGGCCTTCAGACCATCGCGATAGACGTAGAAGTTAATGTAGCCGGCAAAGGCCTGCCTGCTTTTGAAATCATCGGCCTGCCCAGTAAAGCGGTTGACGAGAGTAGAGACCGGGTAAAAACCGCGATTATTAATTCTCATATTCAATTTCCTTCCAGGAGAATTACGGTTAATCTGGCTCCCGCTGATATCCCTAAGGAGGGTTCTTTCTATGATTTGCCGATTGCCGTAGGCATTTTGGCTTCGGTCACAGGGTGCCAACTGCCCGGGGAAAGCCTTTTTTTCGGCGAACTTTCTCTTGACGGCACACTGCGCCATACCAGAGGAGCGTTACTGCTATCACTGTTCGCGAAAGAAAAAGGAATCAAAAACATATTTGTACCCAAAACCTCGGCCAATGAAGCGGCCATTGTTAAAGGAGTTAATGTTTATCCGGTAGAAAGTCTCAACCAGTTGCTATCGTATTTTTCGGGTGAAACAGACCTTAAGCCGGCTGAATACATAGAGGTAAAAGACAATTGGATGAATGTCCAAGCCGAATTTGATATGGCGGAAATTCTGGGCCAGGAACAAGCGAAAAGAGCGGCGGAAATCTCAGCTTCGGGCGGGCATAATCTCTTTTTAGTCGGCACCCCGGGCTCCGGAAAAACAATGCTTGCCCGGGCGCTTGCCGGCATCCTGCCTTCATTAACAGAAAAAGAATCACTTGAGGTTACAAAAATTTATTCGGCTTCCGGGCGTATTCCGCCTGAAGGCTCGCTCGTTAAAACGCGCCCCTTTAGAGCGCCTCACCACACTATTTCCCGCGTAGGGCTTATCGGCGGAGGCACAAAGCCTCAGCCGGGAGAAGTAAGTTTATCCCACCGCGGCATACTGTTCTTAGATGAGTTCAGTGAGTTCCCGCGCTCAGTGTTAGAGGCTCTTAGACAGCCGCTGGAAGACGGTTCTCTTACTATTTCAAGAAGCAGAGAGCGGGTCACTTATCCCTCGCGGTTTGTGCTAATCGCTTCAGCTAATCCCTGCCCCTGCGGTTATTTACATCACCCCAAAAAACCCTGTCTTTGTACATCAAGAGAAGTAGAAAAATATAGAAAGCGGGTCTCCGGCCCTATTTTGGACCGCATAGACCTGCATATAGACGTGCCGGTAGTTGATATTAAAGAACTTGCCAAAGACAGGCAGCTAAAAGACCAATTGGAGCCGTCTGTTATAATACGCGGACGCGTAATAAAGGCGAGAGAAACGCAGAAAAACAGATTTTTTGATGATGGAATTCATACTAACGCGGAAATGAAAAATAAGCACATTAAAAAACATTGCCCTCTCTCAAAAGAGGTAAGACATCTGCTTCAGCAAGCCGGCATGAACTTTCAGCTTTCGGCGCGGTCTTATTTTAAGATGATAAAAGTAGCCCGAACTATCGCCGATTTGGGTGATAGCCGGGATATAGCTGTCAACCATATGGCGGAGGCGTTACAGTATAGGCCAAGAGTTCAAGAGAGAGAATGAAGAATATGCAAATTTCTAACGGGGTAAAAACAAAAAATCTTGAAACAGGACGCCTGGGAGAGGCTATCGCGAAAAAATATCTGGAAGATAACGGATATCACGTTGTTGAACTGAATTACAGAACCAAATACGCGGAAATTGATTTAATCGCGTACGATAAAGATGTCTTGGTATTTATAGAGGTAAGGACAAAGATAGGAGAGCAGTTCGGAACTCCTGAAGAAACTATAAATAAAAACAAAATAAGCAGGCTTATTAGAAACGCCGAGGCTTACATAGCCATAAAAAACTGTCAAAAGAACTGTAGAATAGACGCCCTTTGCGTGGTTCTTGACAAAAACAGAAAAGTAGAACGCCTTAACCACTATAAAAATATAACCCTCTAATTTAATTGGTAGTTTAGCTGGTACAGAAAAATAATGCTTAAGATAAAAAACAGGATTGACTCAGAGCTCGCGCGCTTTGTGGAATCCGCCGATAAATTCTACTCACTCAAGAAAATATCCCCTTTGCTTTCAAGAACCATAAAGGACTTTGTCTCAAGAGAAGGCAAAAGAGTACGCCCCGCGCTTTTCATTATCGCTTATCTTGGATTCACGAAAAATAAGGCAAAGAATCTTTATAGAAGTTCTTTGTCTGTAGAATTACTGCATGACTTTCTGCTGATTCACGATGATATTATTGATAAATCCGACTTGAGAAGAAATAAGCCGTCAATGCACCGAATATTTGACAAGCATCTTAAAAGATACAACAACTTAAAATTTACCGGTGAAGATCTGGCAATAGTCGCGGGTGATATGCTTTATGCCCTCTCCATAGAAGCCCTTATGTCTATAAAGGAAGATAGCAAGCGAAAAGAGCGAGCGTTAAAAAAATTTATTGAAGCGGCCTTTTTTACGGAAGCGGGTGAGTTTATTGAACTTTTAGAGGGAGCCCGCGGAATTGACCGCGTAAAAAAATCAACTATCTACAAAATATACGATTTTAAAACCGCTCATTACACCTTTTCCTCCCCCTTAAGCATCGGGGCTATTCTGGCAGGAGCCGACAAGAAACAAATTGAAACTCTCCATCAATTTGGCATGAGCTTGGGCAGAGCTTTTCAGATAAGAGATGATATTTTGAATATACTGGCCGAGGAAAAAGAAACGGGCAAGTCAACGCTAACAGACCTGAAGGAAGCCAAAAAAACCATCCTTATCTGGTTCGCCTACAACCGTTCAGGCAAAAAGGACAAGGCCTTCATAAAAAAAACATTATTAAAGAAAAATATCAGCCGGAACAATTTATTAAAGATGAAAAAATTAATCACGGATACCGGCTCCCTGGATTATGCCTTGAGGCAGATTAAATCTCTTTTGGCAAAGTCAGAAAAAATCATTCGGCAGTCAAAAATGAAACTTAAATACAAAAATATGTTGATTAATTACTGTGGACAGCTTCTTAACTACAAATAGTTTAATTCTATGAAAATACGTGTAGCAAAATCGGCCGGCTTTTGTTTTGGAGTGCGGAGAGCGCTAAAGACAGCCTATGAAACCGCCGACTTGAGGAAAAATGCCTGCATGCTCGGAGACATTGTCCACAATGAAGAAGTTGTCAGGGCCGTAACTAAAAGCGGCATCAAAAAAATTAACAGATTAACCGCCGGCAAGAACAGAACCCTTCTTATCCGAGCCCACGGAACCTCACGCGAAATCTTTAAAAAAGCCCGCTTTCTCGGCTATAAAATAGTCGATGCTACTTGCCCTATGGTAAAGGAGATACATAAGATTGCCGCCGCGATGGAAAAAAAAGACTACAAGATTATTGTTGTCGGTGACAAAAAACATGATGAGGTTAAAGGAATAACCGGCCAGTTGAAAAAGAGAGCGCTGGTAATTGATACGGAAAAAAATATTCCTTATACGTCGCTTAAAAAAATTAAAAAGGCGGCGGTTGTCGTTCAATCCACGCAAAATATTGAAAAGGTAGTTAAGATAATTAACAAATTAAAACCTCATATTGACAATCTCAAATTCATCAATACCATCTGCCGGCCCACCAGGATAAAGCAGGAAGAAGCTAAAATAATGCCGCTTAAAAACGACGTTATGATAATTATCGGCTCAAAGACCAGCGCCAATACAAAAAGGCTCTACGAAATATCAAGGTCTTTAAACAAGCAAAGCTACTGGATACAGTCTGAAAAAGATATCAAGCCCGCCTGGTTTAAAAAAGCCGAAAGCGTAGGGATTACCTCCGGAGCCTCCACTCCGGACAAAACTACAACCAACGTCGTCAAGTACATCAAAACAATTACATAAAAGATTCTACGCTTTTTTTGAGGCTTACCTCAAGCTCATAAGGAGGGTTAAATCCTAAAGACTTAATTCTATCAATGCTGTAAATCCTGTCTTTAAGGAAAAAACTTAGCTTCTTGCCTAAAAACGGGGTTTTAAGAAGCACAGTTTTGCCGGCGGATGGTAGATTCCAGGGAGGCGGGGCTTTTACCGCTTTCGCGATAAGCTCAAAGATGGTTTTAACACTGTAAACTTCATTATCGGCGATAAAAAAAGTACCATTTAAAAACTCATCGCCCGCGAGAGAATATATCATAGCTTCAACAACATTTTTTACATAGACCAGATGCAGTTTCTTTTTGCCGTCGTCTATTAAGGGGAAAAAGCGGTGTTTTAGCAAAAAACACAAGAGCTTCAGGCTGTGCGGCTCGTCTTCCCCGTAGACCATGCAAGGCCTTAAGATTACCGCCCTTAAGCCGCTTTTTCTAAACTCTAAAACTTTCCTTTCCGCTTCTATTTTAGACTTACCGTAAACAGCGGTAGCCTTATAGGGCAGTTCTTCGGTTAAAGGTACCTCGGTATTGCCGCTAATGACGGAGACAGAGCTTAAATAGACAAATCTTTCTACGTTTAATCTTTGGGCCAACTCACAGACATTTTCTGTGCCTAATACATTTACCGCGTATAATAAATCCTTCTTATTGCCTACATAACCCGCGCAATGAAAAACCACATCTACCTTATGCCTCAATATCTTCATTAAGGTGTGCTTCTCGGTTATGTCCGCGTAGATGAACTTAACACCCAAATGCTTCAGGCTCTCCGCCTTTTTATCATTTCTCACCAGGCAAAAAATATTAAACCCTTTTTTTCCTGATAACTCCTCAGCCAGGTTTCTTCCGATAAAACCGGTAGCGCCCGTTATAAGGACATTCATCCTTAAACCCTCTTTTTCAGTACACAAAACCGCCCTTCAACCT